>DATFZR010000248.1:0-5484 GCA_035314265.1 Candidatus Acidiferrales bacterium | reverse complement strand
GTAGTGCGGCGGCTCGCCGCCGCTCTTCTTCTGCGAAGCTAGCTTCGCCGTCTTCTCCGTGTTGCTCCCAGCACCCTCCACGCGCGGGCCTCGAGACTCACTCTTCCTCTTTCTCGAAGCCCCTCTCTCCGCCAAACCTCTCCACAAACTCCGGCGCCCGCTTCCTCAGCTCCAGCCAGTCGAAAAACATCTCCGGCGTCTCCAGCCACACGCGGAACCACTGCCGCATTTCCTCTTTCTCCGCGCGTTTCTCCGCCGCTACCCGCCGGTTCCCGGCGATCATCTGCGCGCGCCGCCGTCCCTCGCGCGCAATCTCCAGCACGCGCCGGGCGCGCTGCGTATCGCCCGCCGCGCGCGACTCCCTCCACAACGCGTCCAGCCGCCGCAGCGTCGCTTCCGCCTCGTCGAGCGTGCCGAACTGCAGCACGTGTGCGAATTCGTCTCCACCCCCGCCGGCGCCCTGCCCGCCGCCCGCCCGCGGCGTTCCCGCCGCCCTCGGCCTCCGGCTCACAGCGAGGGTTTCCCTGCCGCGCGTGCTCGCGCCCGCGCGCTCCGCGCCTGCTCCGCCTCGCGCTTCCGGTAACGCGCCACGTTGCGATTCTGCTCCGCCAGCGTGCTGCTGAACGCGTGCCCCCCGTCTCCCGTGGCCACAAAGTACAGAAGTTTCCCCGGCGCGGGGTCCAGCATCACGTCCAGCGCCGCGCGCAGCGAAGCCTCGCCCGGATTCGCAATCGGCCCGGGCGGCAGTCCGCGCCTCCGGTACGTGTTGTACGGCGAATCCACGCGCAAATCCGCCAGCAGCAGTCGCCCCCCGCCCCCGGAGTTGTATTTCCCCGCCAGCACCAGCGCGTAAATCACCGTGGGATCGCAATCGAGTGTCATCCCTTTCCGCAGCCGGTTCCGAAGCACGCTGGCCACCAGCGGACGCTCCTCCGGCGCCGCCGTCTCTTTTTCCACCAGCGATGCCAGCGTCACCACTCCCAGCGGCCCCGTCCCGCCGTTGCGGGACGCCGCCCCGCCCGCATTCCCCGCGAATTTCCCCGAAATCTCCGCCCACGCCTCGCGGAACCTCCGCACCATCGCCTCCGCGATTTTCTCCCCCGGCTGGTGCCGCGGAAACTGGTACGTCGCCGGAAACAGAAAACCCTCCAGAGACGGCGCTCCCGGAGCCAGGTCCGCCACCATCCCCGGCGCGCGCGCCGCCGCCAGAAACGCCTCGCGCGAAGTCACCCCTTTCGCCTCCAGCAATCCCGCGATGCCGAACATCGTTTCGCCCTCCGGCACCGTTACCGTGACCGTGTAAATCCGCCCGTGCGCCAGCGTGTCGAACACCTGCTCCGGCGTCTCCGCATGGTCAAAGCGATATTCCCCGGCCTCCAGCCGCGCATGCCCCTTCCACAGTGCCAGCGCGCGAAACGAAATCCCCCTGCGCACCACACCATTCGTTTCCAGCGTGCGCGCGATGGCCGCCACCGGCATCCCGCGCGGAATCTCCACAAACACGCCGTCCGCCCCAAATCCCGCGTACGGCGTGCGCCAATCCGCGCGCAGCAGCGCCGCAGCGCATCCCGCAACCACCGCGAGCAACGCCAGCAGCGCCGCACCGGCCAGCAGAATCCGCCCGCTCTGCCCTCCCGATTTTCCGCGAACGCTCACCGCCGCTCCGCCTCGCCGCCGCTCTCCCCGCGGAGATATTCTTCCAGGATCAGCGCCGCCGCCAGGCTGTCCACCCCGTCCGCCCCGCGATGCGCCTTCGAAGCCGCTCCCCGCTGCGTCCGGCTGGGATCGCGCGGTTCACCCCGCCCGCGCCGCCCTCCCGCAAACGATTCCTTCGTAGCGCCGCCCTCCAGCACAGCAAGCCCCTCGCTCGCCTCCCAGCTCGTCAGCCGCTCGTCCACCAGCGCCACAGGCAGCCCCAGCGCCTTCGCCATCCGCGCGGCAAATTCCCGCGCCTCTGCCGCCATGTCGCCTGCGGTGCCGTCCAGCCGCAGCGGCAGTCCTACCACCAGTTGACCCACGCCCTGCTCGCGCACCAGCCGCTTCAGCCGTGCCACGTCGTACCGCCGGTTCACGCGCTCCAATGTTTCCACCGGCGTCGCCAGCATCCGGCCCTCGTCCGATAGCGCCAATCCCAGCCGCCGCCGTCCGTAATCAATCGCCAGCACCCGCCCGTGCGAAGGTTTCTGTGCGTTCGCGGAATCCGCTCGTGAATTCATCTCCACATATTATAGCGTGGCGCTTGCAGCGACCGGCACCGCACCTCTGTGGAGTGCGGCGGCTCGTTTACCCTGATGAAGGAAGGGCCGCCGCTCTTCCGCCGTACTGAGTGAGCAAAGAGCGGCTCGCCGCCCCCGCCCGCGCAGCCACGCAGCGCGTCCCTTTCTCCTCCGCCTTCCCCCGACATCACAACCCCGCCACCCCAAGCTAGCGCCCAAACCCATTTGCCCGGAGAATAACCTGTCCCTGTCCGCGCCCCCGGCGGACCTCGATTCCATGAAGCGCCTCATCGTCAACGCAGACGACTTCGGCATGGCGCCCGGCATCAACCGCGCCATCCTCGAGTCGCACCGCTCCGGCATCATCACCAGCACCAGCCTGCTCGCCAACGGCGAGTCCTTCGACGAAGCCGTCGCCGGCGCGCGCCTCACCCCCGCGCTCGGCATCGGCGTTCACCTGAATCTCACCCAGGGCCGCCCCCTCAGCGATCCATCTGCTCTCGGCGCGCTCGTAAACCCCAGCGGTGAATTCCTCGGCAACGCCGAAAGACTCTATTTCCACATGGTCACGGGCCACATCGCTATGGACGCCGCCGAGCGCGAACTCCGCGCCCAAATCGAGCGCGTGCAGGACGCCGGCATTCAACCCACGCATCTCGACGGCCACCAGCACGTGCACATGTGGCCTCCCCTCTTCTCCCTCACCGCGCGCCTCGCCGCGGAGTATGGCCTCGCCGGCGTACGTATCTCCCGCGAACGCCGTGTTGGTTTTCCGGGACTCTGTCGGCGAAACGCCGCGTTTCGAGGTAAAATCTTTATACAGGCGGGCGTGGGATTGGGACTGGCGCTTCTGGCCCTTACCTCCCGCGCGGCGCTCGAAGCCGCAGGCGTGGCCGCCCCGGATTATTTCTACGGAGTGTCCGCCACCGGCTATCTCGACCGCGCCGCTCTGGAGGACGTTTTGCGCGATGTGCCCGACGGCGTCAGCGAGCTGATGTGCCATCCCGGCTACGTGGATGCCACTCTCGAACGCGTCGAAACGCGCCTCGTCCACCAGCGCGTGGCGGAATTTGAAGCCGTGTCCAGCCCAGGCGCGCGCATCCTGGCCCAGGCGCTGGGCATCGAACTGGTTACATACCGCGCTTTAGCAGCAAGCCGAACATAAGGGAGGCAGCAGCTTCGCAATGAACCGGAAGGAAGAGTCCGTCCGCTACTCCATCGTCATCCCGTTCTTCAACGAGCAGGAGAGCATCCTGCCCCTCTACGTCCGCATTACGGAGGTGATGGACGGGCTCGCCGAGCCCTACGAGATGATCTTTGTCGACGACGGCAGCCGCGACCAGACCTTCCGCATCCTCAACGACATCTACGAAAACGATCGCCGCGTCCACCTCGTCCGCCTGCGCCGCAATTTCGGCCAGACCCCCGCCCTCAAGGCCGGCTTCGATTTCGCCCAGGGCGACATCATCATTTCCATGGACGGCGACCAGCAGCACGAACCCGAAGACATCCCTCTCTTCCTCGACAAGATCAAGGAGGGCTTCGACATCGCCAGCGGCTGGCGCTCCGACCGCCAGGACCCCTGGCTCACCCGCCGTTTCCCCAGCCAGGTCGCCAACTGGCTGATGGCCAAGCTTTCCGGCGTGCCCCTGCACGATTTCGGCACCACCTTCAAGGCCTACCGCCGCGAAATCATCCAGCAGGTCCAGCTCTACGGAGAAATGCACCGCTTCATTCCCGCGCTCGCCAAGATCACCGGAGCCAGCATCGTCGAAATCCCCATCCGGCACTACAAGCGCCCGGCCGGGAAATCGCACTACAACCTCTCGCGCACCATCCGCGTGTTCTTCGATCTCATCAGCATCAAATTCATGCTCGACTACGTGTCGCGCCCGCTGCACCTGTTCGGCAAGCTCGCCGTGGCCACGTTTGCGGGCGGCGCCGGCATTGGCGGTTTTCTGATCTGGCAGAAACTGCTCCATCACACGCACATCATGCTGGAGCACGGCCCGCTCATGCTCACGGGCATGTTTCTCCTGGTCAGTTCCTTCCAGTTCCTCTCCCTGGGCCTGATCGGCGAGCTCGTCTCCCGCACCTACTTCGAGTCCCAGAACAAACCCATTTACAACGTCCGCGAAATCAAAAGCCGCCGCGAAACCGTCGAGTCCGCCGGCAACCGCGACTCCGGCCCCTGGCAATCCTGATTCTGGAGTCCGGCGGCTTGTTTACCCTGACGAAGGAAGGGCCGCCGCTTTCCTCGGCGAGGCTTGCCTCGCCGTCTTCTCTCACCGCCGCTGCCACAGAATCCCCCGGCCGCAACACCCTGTAGCGCGGGGCGCAGCCCCGCGGCTTTTTCTCCTCTCTCCTACTTCTCCCCCGCCACCGCATCCGCCACCCGCACCACCTGTCCCATCTCCCCCACATCATGCACCCGCACAATATGCGCCCCGCCCAGCACCGCCGCCGCAACCGAAGCCGCTGTCCCCCACGCCCTCCCACCCTCCTCCGCCCCGCCCAGCAGCGCCCCCAAAAACGTCTTCCGCGAAGTCCCCACCAGCAACGGACATCCCAGCCGCCCCAACTCCGCCAACCGCGCCAGGATCTCGCAGTTCTGCTCTACACTCTTCCCAAACCCAATCCCCGGATCCAGAATCACGCGCCCGCGCGCAATCCCCGCGGCCCGTGCACGCCCCAGCGCTTCCCGCAACCCCCGCGTCACATCCTCCATCACGTTCCGCGCGAACCCCCGTTTCTGCATCGTCTTCGGACGCCCGCGCATATGCATCAGCACCACCGGCACCCGGGCCCGCCGCACCACCTCAGCCATCGCCGCATCCCCGCGCAGCGCGGAAACGTCGTTCACCAGCTCCGCGCCCGCGGCAATCGCTGCCGCAGCCACACGAGCCTTCTGCGTATCAATCGAAACAGGAATCTCGAGCCGCCCCCGCAACCCCTCCAGCACCGGCAGTACGCGCCCCAACTCCTCCTCCGCTGTAACCTCATCCGCCCCCGGCCGCGTAGACTCCCCGCCAATATCCAGAATGTCCGCCCCCGCAGCCTCCATCTCCAGCGCCCGCCCCACCGCCAGCTTCGGATCCATCCACTTCCCCCCATCCGAAAAACTGTCCGGCGTCACATTGAGCACACCCATCACCAGCGTCCGCTCGCCCAGCACAAGCACGCGCGAACGCAGCTGTATCCGGAATCGTCGCCGCTTCTTCACGCCGCAATTAAATCACACTGAGGGGTTGATATTGCCTGCTACAGG
>DATFZR010000247.1:0-2872 GCA_035314265.1 Candidatus Acidiferrales bacterium | reverse complement strand
TACCTGCGCGACCTCCGCGCGCTGATGAACGAGTTCGGCTACGTGGGCGCCTTCTACGGCCATTTCGGCCACGGATGCGTCCACATGCGCGTCAGCTTCGACCTGCGGAGCGAGCCGGGCATCCGCAAATTCACGGAGTTCATGGAGCGCGCCTCGGACCTGGTGCTCTCCTACGGCGGGTCGCTCTCCGGCGAGCATGGCGATGGGCAGTCTCGCGCGGCGCTGCTGCCGAAAATGTTCGGGCCCGAACTAATGCGGGCGTTCGCCGAATTCAAAGCGGCGTGGGACCCGGCCAACGGGATGAATCCGCACAAAGTGGTGGACCCTTACGGGATCGCGGAAAACCTGCGGCTGGGCGCGGACTACAAGCCGGCGCAGCTCGCCACGCATTTCCGGTTTCCGCAGGACGACGGGTCGCTCGTGAAGGCGGCGGAACGCTGCATCGGCCTGGGCGCGTGCAGGAAGAATGATTCAGGCGCGATGTGTCCCAGTTACATGGTGACGCTCGAGGAGGAGCACAGCACGCGCGGGCGTGCGCGCATGCTGTTCGAACTGCTGCAGGGCGAAGTGGTGCGCGGCGGTTGGCGCGACGAACAGGTGAAACACGCGCTGGACCTGTGCCTGGCCTGCAAGGCGTGCAAATCGGAATGCCCCGCGAACGTAGACATGGCCACGTATAAGGCGGAGTTTTTGTCGCACTACTACGAGGGGAAGCAGCGGCCGCTGTTTGCGCGCGTGTTCGGCCGGATCGATCGATGGCTGCGCGTGGCGGGGCGCGTGCCGGGGGCGGCGAACCTGCTGGCGCGGGCTCCGGTGACGGGGCACGTGCTGCGCGCGGCGCTGGGGTTGGCGGTGGAGCGGGAGCTTCCGCGGCTGGCGCCGGCGAGTTTTCTCGATTGGGCGCGGAAACACCCAACGCCTTCGATGCCCGCTGGGCGCGAGGTGGTGCTGTGGGTAGACACGTTCAATAACTACTTTCATCCAGGAACGTTGCGGGCGGCGCAGGAGGTGCTGACGGCGGCGGGATTCCGCGTGTCCATTCCGGAGCAGCAGGCGTGCTGCGGGCGGCCGCTGTACGACTTTGGAATGCTGGACGATGCGAAGAAATATCTGGACCGCGTGTTGAGTGGGCTGGCCAGGGAGTTGGACGCGGGATTGCCGATTGTGGTGCTGGAACCGAGCTGCGCGTCTGTTTTCCGCGATGAACTGGGCAATCTGCTGCCCGAGCATCCGCGGGCGGAGGCGATGCGGAAGCAGACCTTCTTGTTGAGTGAGTTTCTGGAGCAGCAGTCGCCGGAGATTGCCCTTCCGCGGCTGGAGCGGAAGGTGCTGCTGCACGGGCACTGCCATCAGAAGGCGCTCATGAAAATGACGCACGCGGAATCGTTGCTGCGCAGGATGGGCGCGCAGGTGGAGATGCCGGACACCGGGTGCTGCGGGATGGCGGGGCCATTTGGATTTGAGCGCGAGAAGTAAGAAGTCTCGCGGGCGATAGGGGAGCGCGTGCTGCTTCCTGCCGTGCGGCGAGCGGACAAGGAGACGTTGATTATTTCCGATGGGTTTAGTTGCCGCGAGCAGATTGCTCAAGGAACGGGGCGGAAAGCGATCCACTTGGCGCAGGCGATTTGGCTGGCGGGGCAGGGAGATGAGGATTGAGGTAGAAGCTGGCTTTGCTTCGACTTCGCCCGGGATTTTGAGAAGCCGGCGCTACTGGTATTCGCGGACGATTTCCGCTTTCCACAGGCGGGCGCGGATCTGCACGCCGTCCTTCAGCAACTCGCGCACGAACTGGTAGTAGAAATGCGTGGCGTCGCTGCGCAGCAGCAGGTGAACGCGCCAGGTGAGCACGGTATCGCGGACGTGGACGTCGAAATCGGCGTCGCCGCGTACCGTGCTTTCCGCAGGGCGCGCGTCGGCCAGTTCGTAAATCATCTTTTCGCGTGACTCCTCCACTCCCCAGGGAAACGTGGTCCGTTCCGTGCCTCCCCAGGTGACGCGCGTCGAGGCGTTTTGCGCGTCGCGCTCCACATGGAAGTCGCCGGGCCACGTGTCGCCCTTCGTGGAATGGCCGGGCAGCGCCGGTGCGGGCTCGGGCGCGGAAAATGACGGCCGCGCCGCCGCATTGCGCGGCACCACCGGAAGCACCATCGGAAGAATGATGCGCGACGCGTCCCGGCCGCCGAGATGCAGCGTGGTGCTGAGCGGATAGGGAGTGGGCCAGATCATGGGCCACAGCGCGTTGGAGACGGCCACGCGGATGCGGTGCCCCGGCGGGAAAAGCCACGAGGTGAAGTGGAGCGGCACGCGGAATTCGTACACGTGCGAGGGCTCGAGCGGTTTCGGGTCCGTGGCGGAATCGCGTTGCGCTCCAGAGAGGCCGCCGCCGGTGACGAGTGTGACGGCGCCGTCGGGCGCAACATCCTCCAGACGGACGAACCAGTTGGCGAGCGGCGCCGTGGACGTGGCGTAGAGAACGGCCTGCGGCAGGCCGAGCACGGCAACCTCCTCGCGCAGCGGCTCCGTGTCGTAGACGAGGCTTTGCGCGTCGAGTGGACGCTGGTCGACGGCGAGCTCGCCCCACCAGAATCCTGCCTCCACGCCGGCCGTAGGAATGCACTTCAACACGTGCGCGCCTTTCGGTGGCGCAGTCTGTGAGAGCACGTGGTCCGGCGTCAGGGAATACGTCTGCTCGCGCTGGTCCGCGGGCGGCCATCCGGGTTCGCTGCGCCATTCGCCGGGAATTTCAGCGAGCGTCAGACCGGGCGGATAGGAGTGGCGCAGATACACGTCCAGCCGCGGCTCGCGAAGGATGCCCGTGTCGCGGCCTTTCAGCCACTGGTCCCACCAGCGCACAGCCTTCTCGCGCCATTCG
>DATFZR010000246.1:0-5499 GCA_035314265.1 Candidatus Acidiferrales bacterium | reverse complement strand
TATCGCAACGGCCGCCGCCGTTCCAGCCGCCAGTTCACCGTATTCTTTGCGCCAAACGGACAGGGCGAGAGCCGGTTCGGGATGAGCGTGGGGCGCGGGCTGGGCGGCGCGGTGGTTCGCAACAAGATTCGCAGGCGGATCCGAGAAGTTCTGCGCTTGAATCTCAAGGAGATTCCATCGGGATGGGACATCATCGTGCACCCGCGCGCATCGGTGGCGAAGGCAGAGTTCGCCTTGCTGCGCGACGAATTGCTGGCGCTGCTACGGAACTCCCTGCCGCATTCTTCCGTTCCACAGAGCGGGGGAGAGAGTTCGACCGGCCCCGCGTGATGAAGAACATCTGTCTTTTTGCCGTGCGCGCGTACCAGGTGATTCTGGGTCCGCTGCTGGGCGGCAATTGCATCTTCTATCCTTCCTGTTCGCACTACGCGTGCGAGGCGATCGAGCGGCACGGGGCGCGGCATGGTTTGTGGCTGGCCTTGCGGCGGCTGTTGCGGTGCCATCCGTTTTCTGCCGGCGGCGTGGATCTGGTGCCGGAGGAGTATGAGCGCGGGGGCTGGGCGGCATTTGGGGAAAGGCCCACGGTCAGAACGGCGCTGACCGTGGCTACCAAACCGACGCTGGAAGGTCGAAGGGAATTCGCGCGTTGAAAGAACCGTCACAGGAAGTTCGCACAATTCTGGCCATCGTTCTTTCGATGGCGGTGATTCTGGTGTGGGGGTATTTCTTCCGGCCGAAGGCTACGCAGCCGGTGGAGCAGCCGGGCGTGCAGAAAACCGTTGCCGGGTCTCCGGCGGCCGCGCCGGGGCAGGCTGGGCAGCCGGCGGCCGGTTCTGGCGCCGGAAGCGCGGAATCACCGACGGCGGCGTCCGCAGGCGTTGCGGAAACCGCTCCGGCCCCGCGTGCGGCAACCGGCGAACAGACACTGATCGTGGAGAGCGGCGTCTACCGGGTGACGCTCTCCAACCAGGGCGCGAGCGTACGAAGCTGGCAACTGAGCAAGGAAAAAGACGACGTCGGCAAGACGCTGGACCTGGTGCATGCCGGGGCCGCGGAGCAAACCGGACGCTGGCCGCTGATGCTGGCGGTGGACGACCCGCAACAGGAAAAGACGCTGAACGGGGCGCTCTACGAAATGACGCCCGCATCCGGCACGGTGCAAGCGCCGGCGGACGTGGAGTTTTCGTGGAGCGACGGCCACCTGGCGGTGACGAAGCGGCTGAAGTTCGACACGAACTTCGTAGTTTCCGTGGAGACTTCGGTGACGCTCGACGGGAAGCCCGTGCAGCATTTCGTATCGTGGCGCGGGGGCTTTGGAGATGCGACTGCGTTTGCCGCTCCGGACCAGGTGAAGGTGGTGTACAGCCGCGGCGGATCGCTGAGCGATATCGCCGCGAAGAAGGCGGGGGACGACAAGAACCCCGACCATCCGATGAGCGTGGCCGGCACGTGGGACTTTGCGGGGATCGTGGACCACTACTTTGCCGCGGTATTCCTGCCGGACGGCGGGTCCGGCGTCTCTCTGGAGCACTGGAAATACGACCGCCAGGTGCAAGTAGACGGAAAGACGGACACGGAGCCGGTGGCGGAAGTGGCCGCGGGCGCGCCGGGGGCGTTTCCGCAGAAGATGCGGTTGTTCGTTGGGCCGAAAGACCTGGACGTGCTGGGGCGGGTGAAGCCGCCGCTGACGGACCTGGTGAGCTTCGGGTCGTTCGGGATCATCGCGAGGCCGCTGTTCGACTTCCTGAAATGGATCCACCGTTACGTGCCGAACTTCGGCTGGGCCATCGTGCTGATGACGATCGCCATCAACATGCTGTTTTTTCCGCTGAAGTACCGCAGCTTCCAGCAGATGTTGAAGATGCAGTCGGTGATGCCGGAGGTGAAGCAGATCCAGGACCGCTACAAGAAGTACTCCATGCGGGACCCGCGCAAGCAGGAAATGAACAAAGAAGTGATGGCGGTGTACCAGCGGGAGGGCGTGAATCCGATAGGGAGCTGCCTGCCGATGCTGGTGCAGATGCCCATCTGGTTTGGCCTGTACCGGATGCTGGATGTGGCCTTCGAGCTGCGCCAGGCGCCATGGATGTTTTGGGTGCACGACCTTTCGGCGAAAGACCCGTATTACGTGATTCCCCTGCTGATGTGCGTGACTACGTACTTCATGCAGAAACTGACTCCTTCCACCACGGTAGACCCCACGCAGCAGCGCATGCAGAACCTGATGCCGCTGTTCATGGGGTTTCTGTTCATGCGGCTGGCGAGCGGTCTGGTACTCTACATTTTGACCAGCAACGTGGTGGGCACGGCGCAGCAGTGGTTCCTCTACAAAGTGATGCCCGAAGCCAAAGCCATGAACAACAAGAAGAAGGGCGGGCTGGAGAAGAGAGGCAAGTAAGCCGCAGCCCTGCGGCGAGAAATCCATGGCATTCCGTTACTTCACCAACGAAAAGTTCGAAGTGGAAGCGTTTGCGGCGGACGTTGCGCCGCTGGTGCGGTCGATCCTGGAGAAGGCGCACCTGGAGCTGCGCTGCCAGGTGCTGACGGGCGAGCAGGCTGGCGTGGACGGAAGCGGCGCCGCCGTGGCTGTGCTGTTTGAAGGAGCGGACACGGAACTGCTGACCGAGCACAATGCGGAGCTGCTGATGTCGCTGGAGCACCTGATGATGCGCGCGCTGCGCCTGGATCCCCGGGCGCACGAGCTGGTGCGCTTTGATGCCGCGGACTTTCGTGCGACGCGGCTGGCGGAATTGAGGCTTTCCGCGCAGGTGGCGGCGCAGCGTGTGCGGGAGCTGGGCCAGCCATTCCCCCTGAGCCCTATGTCGCCGCGCGAACGGCGTGTGGTGCATCTGGCGGTGGGAAATGAGAAGGGCGTGCGCACGGCCAGCGAAGGCGAGGGCGAGCGGCGGCGCGTGGTAATTTATCCGGCAGAGAAGAAGTAGAGCTGCCTGCCCTCTTGCTGCGCGGGATTGGGAAGTGACAAGAAGAGCAGCCAGAAATGGCTGCTCCACTAGGCACCGAGATAGGCCTGCCTTACGTGATCGTCTGCTCGTAATTTCTCGCTGGGTCCTTCCAGGGCAATGCGGCCTGATTCCATCACATAGCCATACTGAGACACGCTGAGGGCGTAATTTGCGTTCTGTGCGGCGAGCAGGATGGTGACGCCCTGCTGGGCGATGGTGCGGACGAGATCGAAGACTTCTTCCACCAGCTTCGGGGCGAGGCCGAGGGAAGGCTCATCGAGCATGAGGAAGACGGGGTCCGCCATCAGGCCGCGTCCTACCGCGCACATCTGCTGCTCGCCGCCGGAGAGCGTGCCCGCCGCCTGGCGACGGCGCTCTTTGAGGCGCGGGAACATGCTGTAGACGCGTTCGAGAGAATCGTGGGCTTTGCGGCGAAAGGCGGAGGGGAACGCTCCGAGGAGCAGGTTTTCCTCGACGGTCATGCGCTGCCAAAGCTGGCGGCCCTCGGGAATCAGGGCGAGCCGACGGCGGATGCGGCGATGTCCGCGCTCGCGGGTGACGTCGTGGCCCTCGAGGAGAATTCGTCCGCTCTTCAGGGGCAGGACTCCGATCACGGCGTTCAGCGTGGTGGTTTTTCCGGCGCCGTTGGGGCCGATGAGACAGGCCACGGCGCCGCGGGGCACGGCCAGGGTGACGCCCCAGACCACCTGAATGGGACCGTAGGCGACCTCGATATTCTCGATTCTGAGGATCTCGTCCATGGGTTGCGCGCCCGCGCTGGCAGCGGGGGAATCAGGCCTCCGTTTTCTTTCCGATGTACGCCTCGATGACTGCCGGATCGTTTCGCATCTGCTCTGGGGGACCTTCGGCGAGTTTGCGGCCGAAGTTGAGCACAATCACGTGGTGGCAGGTGGAGAGGATGGCGGGCAGGTTGTGCTCGACGTAGATGATGGTGGTGCCGAGCGACTGGATGCGCCGCAATAAACCCAGAATGGATTGCATCTCGCTTTCGGTGAGGCCGGAGCACACCTCGTCGCAGAGGAGCAGTCGCGGGCGGGCGGCGAGGGTGCGGGCCAGCTCGAGGCGCTTCAGGTCGCCGACGGAAAGCGTGACGGCGGGCATGGCGGCCAATGCGTGCAGGTCCACCAACTCCAGGATTTCCATCGCTTCCTTGCCGAGGCTCGCGGAGTGATGCCTGCGGCCGAATTGGAGGCCGACCTCGACGTTTTCGCGAACCGTCATGGAACGGAACGGCCGGGTAATCTGGTGGGTGCGCGCGATGCCGGCGTGGACGGCGCGGAAGGATTTGATTCCGGTGATGTCGCGGCCTTCGTAGGTGATTTTTCCGGAGGTGGGCGCCTGCGAACCGGCGATGATGCTGAAGAGCGTGGTTTTTCCGGCGCCATTAGGGCCGATGAGGCCGACGATTTCTCCCTCGCGGATATCGAAGCTCACGCCATCGAGCGCGGCGAGGCCGGAGAAATATTTCGTCAGATTGTGAACGCTCAGGAGGGTTGCCATGAGACATCCTTGCGGCGCGAAAAGAGGCGCCGGGCGCGGGCGAGCAGGCCCATCACCCCGCCGGGCTCGAACAGAATAATCAGGATCACGAGCGCGCCGTAGAGTAACAGGTGGAACTCGGGGAAACGCGCGGTGAGCTCCTCTTCGACCACGCCGTAGATTCCTCCGCCGACCACGGGACCCCAGATGGTGCCGACGCCGCCGATGATGGGCATCAGCAGAATGGCGACGCTGCGCTGGAAGGCGAAAACTCCATCAGGGGAAATGAAAGCGGCGTAGCGCGCGTACACGCCTCCTGCCGCTCCGGTGAGCGCCGCGGCGACGGCATGGGCGGCGAGTTTTGCGGTGAATGGATTCACGCCGCTGTCTGAGGCGGCCTCCTGATCGTCGCGAATGGCGCGGAGAGCCAGGCCGAAGCGGGAGCGGCGAACCAGCATGGAAACGGCGACGGCCACGACGACGAGCGCCAGGCCCGAGTAGTAATGGTCGGCCTGGCGGAATGGGATGCTTTCGACAATGCGGTAGCCGCTGGCGCCGCCGGTGAATTGCAGGTTCGTCATGATCACGCGAACGGCTTCGCTCACACCGATGGTGGCAATGGCGAAGTACGGGCCGCGCAGGCGGAACGTGGGCAGTCCGATGGCCAGAGAAGCGAGGGCGGCGACTACAGCGGCGAGGGGAAAGGTGAGGTAAGGACTGAGGCCGCCGTTGATGCCCAGGGCGGTAGTGTAGGCGCCGAGGCCGTAGAAGACGGCGAATCCGAAGGAAGGCTGTCCCGTGAAGCCGCCCAGGATGTTCCAGGCGACGCCGGTGGTGGTCCACAAAAAGGTGAGGAAGAGGACCTTGGCGCTGTTGGCACCGAAGTCAACGAGCGGCACGACGGCGAGGGCAGCGATGAGCGCCAGCGGCGCGGCCACGCGGAGGATGCGCAGGACAGTTCCGCCCGTTTCGCCCGCTCCGGAAGGTCGCGCGGGTGCGTTCATGCGGCCCTGCGGGCGCGCATGCGCACGCGCGA
>DATFZR010000245.1:0-3759 GCA_035314265.1 Candidatus Acidiferrales bacterium | reverse complement strand
CGTGATCGTTCGTCCCATGGCCTGGATGGGTTTTCCGGAAGCGATCCGCGTGAGCGTGGGCACGCCTGCGGAAAACGAAAAGTGTCTGGCGGCGCTGTCGGAGGCGCGCAACTCGCTGAGCCGGCTTCCGCCTGAGGTGGTAGGCCCCGCGCAGAGGGCGGCGGAGTAACGCCGCGGATTTGCGCGGGGGCACACAGAACGCCGGCAGAGGAAGTAGCCGCCGTATCCGGGCGCGCATCGAAGAGAGACGGTCGGTTTATTGAGGCAGGTGACTGAAGCAGATTTGCTAAGGAAGGATTGGTTCCGCTAGTCTGAATGCCATGAAGACCGCCACGCGCCCCGCTCTTCAGGACGATCCCGTGCACAAGTTGCTGCAGGACAGCCGCACGATTGCCGTGGTTGGTCTTAGCTCCAAGGGTTCGCGGGCGAGCTACGGCGTGGCCCAGTATTTGCAGTCGGCGGGCTACCGCATCATTCCCGTGAATCCCAACGTGAAGGAAGTTCTGGGCGAAAAGGCCGTGGCGCGGCTTGAGGACATTCCCGAGCCCGTGGACATCGTAAATATTTTCCGCCGCTTGGAGCACGTTGCTTCCGTGGTGGACGCCGCGATCCGCATCGGCGCAAAGGCCGTATGGATGCAAGAGGGCGTGACGAACGAGGAGGCCGCGGAGCGCGCCCGCCAGGCCGGCCTGTTTGTGATGATGGATTCCTGCCTGCTGAAAGAGCACGCCCGCCGCTTTCGCGCGCCCCGCTGACTTTTCGCGGCGGCGAGCCGCGAACCTCAAAATCCGGCCCCCTGGCGCTTACCGCAGTCCCTCGAGCGAGAACACGTTCACCACATGTTTCCCCGGCGGGGTTACGCCGATTCGCCTGCCATCCGGCGAAACCGCAAAATTCCAGAATGTAAGCCCGTGGAACATGTCGTCCGTGCCGCCGTCGCGCAAACGAATCACTTCGATGATCCCGCTCCTGCGATCCGGCCCGGCCTTCAGCAGGATGTGCTCTTCATCCTGCGTCCAGAAGAAAACGCCGGTAAGGGCCTGCACGTGCTGCAGCACCTTCTCCGGATTGGCCAGGGAGCGCACCTCGAGCGTTTCCATATCGCGGAAGTAGGCCACCTTTTGTCCCGAAGGAGAGAGCTTCAACCCGCCGGCAAAGCCATCGAGGGTGGCCAGCGGCTTCTCTTTCTGTTTATCGAGATCCAGAAGAACGAGTTGAGGCTTTCCGCGCGGCCCGGAGTCTGCCGTCACGGCCAAAGCCTGACGGCCTTGGTCTTGCCACGCGGCGCCCAGGAACAGCGTGTCGGGGAACAGCCTCTCCGGTGGTTTGCCGTCCGCCGGACGCACCGTGTTGATGGAAAACTGCGAACGCGGCCGCGTCTCATCGGCCAGATACACCACGGTGGACTCGTCGTCGAGCCAGGCCGCGTTTGTGCTTTCGGGGATCATGCTGTCGCCGCCCCCGGCAATGTGGATCTCCAGCCCGTTTGCGTCCAGCAGGAACGACATCGTGGCTGACGACACGTCGCTGTGATGCTCCTCCTCAGTGCTGGTGAGCAGTTCGGCGGTCAGCTTTGTGCCGTCGGGCGACCACCGCAGCGAGTGTACCGTGTAGCTGAAGCCCCCTTCGCCACGCACCAGCTTCTCGCCGTTCAGAATCTTGCGCTTGCCTTTGCCCGGCTCGCCCACCCAGAAGTCGTCGCGCTGGATCATGAACTTATGCTGGTTGAAGACGTGGTGGACGGCAAAGGCCATGCGGCCATCGCGGCCGAAGGTGAAGGCTGTGCAGTCCTCGTCAATGCTCCCCAGCGAAGGCAGGTCTGGAATGGCTGCGCCCGCGGCTGCAAGGGCAAGAAGCACGGCGGCCGCGGGAACGAGGCGTCGTAGGAGCCGCAGGAGACGGGATGGTCTGGTCATTTTTGTGTTTCGGGTTCTTTGCCGGGTTCTGTTTTCGGTTCTGCTTTGGGCCCCGTTCGGGATTTCGCTATGGCCCGCAGGCGCGCGATGTCTTCCATCCGCGTTCGTATCCGCGCTTCCAACCCCTGATCCGTTGGATGATAGTAACGGCGTCCGCGTATCGGCTCGGGCAGACATTCCATGTCCGTCACTTTGGCCTCGAAATCGTGGGCGTATTGGTAGCCCTGCCCATAGCCTTCGTGCTTCATCAGTCCGGTCACGGCATTTCGCAGCTGCATCGGCACGGGATCCGTGCGCGTCGCGTCCAGATCGCGCACCACCTCGCCGTATGCTTTGTACACGGCGTTCGATTTCGGGGCCAGCGCCAGGTAGACGGCGGCTTCCGCCAGCGCCAGGTGGCCCTCCGGCGGTCCCAGGAATTCAAAGGCGTTCATGGCATCGAGCGTCACCCGCAGCGCCTGCGGATCGGCCAGGCCCACGTCTTCGCTGGCCATGCGCACCATGCGCCGCGCCAGGTACAGCGGGTCTTCGCCGGATTCCAGCATGCGCACCAGCCAGTAGAGAGAAGCATCCGCGTCTGAATTCCGCACCGATTTGTGCAGCGCGGAAATCAGATTGAAGTGCTCTTCGCCCGATTTGTCGTAGAGCAGCGTCTTCTTCTGGAGGGTGAGCTCCAGCAACGCGGGCGTGATGGTGCGCCGCCCCTGTGCGTCCGGCGCCGTGCCCGAGACGCTCGCCTCCAGAATGTTGTACGCCGCGCGCGCGTCGCCGCTCGAAAACACGGCGATGCGTTCGATCAGATCCGCGGCAATCTCGATGGACTGGCCGCCGTAGCCGTGCTCCTTATCATCGAGCGCACGACGCAGCAGCAGCGCCAGTTGCTCGTTGGTCAGCCCTTCCAGGCGATAGACCCGCGCGCGCGAGAGCAGCGGGGCAATCACCTCAAAAGAGGGATTCTCGGTGGTCGCGCCGATCAGCGTGATGCTGCCTTGCTCCACGAAGGGAAGGAACGCATCCTGCTGCGCCTTATTGAACCGATGGACTTCGTCTATGAACACGATGGTGCGACGGCCGCCCTGGCGCACGCGTTCGGCTTGGGTCATCACCTCTCGAATCTCTTTGATGCCGGAAAGCACGGCGCTGAAGGGCACAAAGTTTGCGCGGGCGTGGCCGGCAATCAGCCGGCCGAGCGTCGTCTTGCCACAACCGGGAGGGCCCCACAGGATCATGGACTGCACGCGGTCCGCTTCAATCTGGGTGCGCAGCGGCGCGCCGGGGCCGAGCAGGTGCTCCTGCCCGATTACATCGTCGAGGGTGCGCGGGCGCATTCTTTCGGCGAGGGGAGCGGACGCCGCCACACTCTGAGCGTGGCTCCCCAACCGATCCTCTTCCGGCTCGAGCTGGCGGAAAAGGCTCATCGCGCGGTCCCTTGCGCGACAGAGGCGCGCCGGCCGGCGGCGTCGCGTTGCCGCGCCGCTTCATACAGCAGCACCGCAGCCGCGGCCGCGGCATTCAGCGATTCCACTGTCGCGCGCAACGGAATGCGAATCCTCGCGTCGGCCGCGGCTTCAATCTCCGGCGGCAGGCCCGCTCCCTCGCTGCCGATCCATAGAGCGCACGGCCCGCTGAAGTCCGCATCCTGCGGGCGCCGCTCGCCCGAAAGGGTGGCCGCATGCTGCCGCATTCCGCGTCGCCCCAAATCTTCCAGCACGCTCTTTGGCATCGCGCCCGCGAACGTGGGCAGGCGCAGCACGGAGCCCGCCGATGCCCGCACCGCCTTTGGCGCCAGTGGATGCGCGCAGCCGCGGCAGGCAACCAGCGCGCTGGCTCCCAGTGCCTCTGC
>DATFZR010000244.1:0-5767 GCA_035314265.1 Candidatus Acidiferrales bacterium | reverse complement strand
AAGAGGAGAGCAAGGCCATTCGCGCAATAGTGCGAGGAATCACGATACAGGGGAGAGAGGGATTCCGACAACCGGGGAGAGAAAGATTAACACGGAGGACACAGAGGAACGGAGAACACGGAGAGGACGAGGAGAGGGACGTCTGAGAACAAATGCCTGAGAAAAAGCGGGCGATGCAAGACGCTGAGTCTAGCGGCTGCGGCCGGCGTTGCCGGGGGCGTCCAGGTTGTGTTCATCGGGGTGGCGAGAGCGCCACCAGCGGCGCAGATCGCCTACCAGATAGAGCGAGCCGGTGACGAACACGGCGTCGTCTGCGTGCGCGCGCTCCATGGCGCGCTCGAAGGCCAACTCGGGCTCGGCCACCACTTCCACGTTTGCCGCGTGGTGCGCGGTCAGGTCCGCGAGGGCCGGCGGAGAAATGGCGCGCGAGGTGCGCGCGGCAGTAAGGATGACGGACGCGGCGTGGGGAAAGAGATGGCCGGCGACCTCGTCCACGGCCTTGTCGCGCACGGCGCCGAAGACGAGGTGGATCGGCCGGCCGGAGAAGTATTGCTGCCAGAAGGCGGCCAGTTCGCGGGCGCCGGCGGGATTGTGCGTGCCGTCGAGATAGACGTCGGGGCGCTGGGCGACGCGTTCGAGGCGGCCCGGCCAGCGTACGGCGGCGAGACCGCTGTAGATGGCGTCGTCCACGAGGGGAAAGCGGCGGGAGTGGAGGGCGCGCGCGGTGGCGATGGCGGTGAGCGCGTTGCGCAATTGGAAGCCGCCGGCGAGCGGGAGGGTGAAGTCGAGGCGCCAGCCGTCGCGCAGGCACTCCGCGCGCGCACGCGTGCTGGTGACGCCTGGCTCGACGTCTTCGAGACGGTAGTGGGCTCCCACATCGATAAACTCGCTGGGACTGATGCCCAATTCGGCGGCGCGGCTGCGAATCACAGCGATGGCCTCGGGCCGCTCCGCGGCGCATACCACGGTGGCTCCCGGTTTGAGGATGCCGGCTTTCTCCGCGGCGATTTCTTCGATGGAGTGGCCGAGAAACTCCTCGTGGTCGAAGTCGATGGCGGTGATTACAGCGACTTCCGGCTGGAGGATGTTGGTGGCGTCGAGACGGCCGCCCAAACCCGTTTCGTAGACGGAGAATTCCACGCGGGCGCGGACGAAGTGATCGAAGGCCATGGCGGTGACGCACTCGAAATAGGTGGGATGCGCGGCCAGCTCGCCGGAAGCGAGCATTTGCTCGATCAGCGCCTGCACGCGGGAGAAACAGGCGGCGAAGTCGTGGTCGTAAATTTCCAGGCCATTCACGCGCAGGCGCTCGTTGATGCGCTCGAGATGAGGCGAGGTGTAGAGGCCGGTGCGGGCGCCGGAGGCGTAGAGGATGGATTCGAGGAGCGCGGCGGTGGAGCCCTTACCGTTGGTGCCGGCAACGTGCACGCAGGGAATGGCACGGTGCGGGGAACCCATGCGCTCGGCGAGGCGGGAGATATTTTCCAGGTCGAATTTCTGGACGCGAGCCTGTCGCGGCGCGGCGAGCTCTTTGCCGAGCGCCAGGAGATAACGGACTGCTTCGTCGTAGCTCATGGGGAGCGTGCCGTGCTACCGCCATTATGCGGCATGCGGTTGGATGTGGAAGGGGCGGCGGCGGAAGGTGTGCTCGTGGAAGAAGGCACGGGCGAGCGCCGCTTCGCTGTGCGGGACCTGAGAAGAAGGATGGATCAGCCGATCTGTTCGCCGGGGAGGCGCATATAGGTGAGCGTGTGGTGGGAGAGGATTCCGCGGCCGGGCGTGTAACACTCCGCGGTGCCGTAGACGAGCTGGCGGCCCAGCTTCATGACGCGGGCACGGCAGAAGAAGCCCTCTTTGCGGGCGCTGCGGAGAAAGTTGGTCTTCATTTCCACGGTCACGGCGCGTTCGTGCGTGCCGATGCGCGTGGCGATGGCCAGCCACATGGCGACATCCGCGGCAGCGATGAAGGTGATGCCGGCGATGATGCCGTCGGGACGAGCGAACTCGAGACGATAGGGAGTGCGCATGATGCAGGAGCCGCGGCCGGCGGATTCCACGCGAAAGCGGTAGAAGCGGTTGAAGGGCGTGGCGTTCAGAAGCTGCTGGAGCGATTTGACGGACGCTGCCGGGGGCATGGGCACCCATTTTGACGCGAGTGTGGGGGCTTCGTGTAGAGAAAACTACGAGCGCTTCGGGGCGGCCATGGCGCGCGCGAGAATCTCTTCAACCACGGCGGTTTTGGCATCGGCATAATTCTGGACATACCTCCATTCCTTCCCGGCCAGCGCCCCTGCCAGCCTCGCGCTCGAAGAGCCCCGCCCAATGCGGGCCGTAGTCCGCAATCAGAATTCTTTCGGCATTTCCGGATCGCGGCTTGAGAGTGGCGCTGCTAGGCCAGGAAGAAATCGAGCGCGGTGGCGATGTAGGTCTTCATTTGATTGCGCGTGACCACGGCATCCAAGAAGCCGTGCTGGAGGAGGAATTCGGCGCGCTGGAAGCCTTCAGGAAGTTTTTGGCGGATGGTCTGCTCGATCACGCGGGGACCTGCGAAGCCGATGAGCGCGCCTGGCTCCGCGATGTTCAGGTCGCCGAGCATGGCGTAGCTGGCGGTGACGCCGCCCGTGGTGGGGTCTGTGAGCACGGAGATGTAGGGCAAACGTGCATCGTCCAGGCGAGCGAGCGCGCCGGAGACTTTGGCGAGCTGCATCAGGCTGATGGTGCCCTCCATCATGCGCGCGCCGCCGGAGCAGGAGACGACGACGAGAGGAAGCTTCTTGCCGATGGCCATCTCGATGGCGCGGGTGACTTTCTCGCCGACCACGGCACCCATGGAGCCGCCGATGAAGCCGAATTCCATGGCGCAGCAAATGAGTGGCCGGCCGGAGAGTTTTCCCTCGGCAGTGAGGACGGCGTCGTTGACGCCGAGCTTCTGGCGCGCTTCGCGCAGGCGCTGCTTATAAGGACGCGTATCGGTGAAGTGCAGGGGGTCGTTCGAGACCAGGCCGGAGTCGTGTTCGGTCCAATGGCCGTCGTCGAGCAGAAGCTCGAGGCGCTTGGAGGCGCCGAGCTTGAAGTGGTGGTCGCACTTGGTGCAGACCTGCCAGTTGGACTCGAGGTCCTTACGCCAGATGATTTTGCGGCAGGCGGGACACTTCTCCCACATACCCTCAGTGCGGACGCGGCGCTCCTCGGGAGGGACAGGGGATTGGATGGAGTCTTTTTCGCGCTTAAACCACGCCATAGGGGACCTGAAAGCGAAATTTGAAAACCGAAACTCGGAAAACGGCAGCGCCAAAGACCGGACCAGGCCGGCTCGAACCGACGCTACATCAATAGTCTATGCCACGTTGGGCCAAAATGCCTTTCGTGTACGGATGTTTCACCTCGCGCATTTCGGTGACCAGGTCGGCCAGCTCGACGAGCTTTGGATGGGCGTTGCGGCCGGTGCAGATTACGTGGACGTGTTCGGGGCGCGCGGCGAGCGCGGTGGCTACTTTTTCCGGGTCGAGCATGCCGTAGCTGATCACGTAGTTGATCTCGTCGAAGATCACCAGGTCGTAGATGCCGCTCGCGATTTGGTCGAGGCCGAACTGCCAGGCCTGCTCGCAGAGGCGCACGTCTTCCGGGTCGGTTTCCGCGCCGCCTACTTTGACGAAGCCGCGGCCCATGGGGCGGATTTCGAATTTGTCGTCGCCGAGGAGTTTGGCGGCGTCCAGCTCGCCGTAATGCCAGGAACCTTTGATGAATTGGACCATGAGGACGCGCAGTCCCTGGCCGACGGCGCGGAAGGCGGTGCCGAGCGCGCAGGTCGTCTTGCCCTTGCCGGGGCCGGTATAAACGATGAGGAGGCCTTTTCCTTCGGGCATGGTTTTCTCAGGGGGAGGAGAGTAGCACAGCGTGCGGAGGCCTTCGACTCGTGCCCCCCGTCAGGGTCACCCCTACAACCTCATTCAGAGGCTTGCACCGAATGCCCGTTTCACATGCGGTTTGCAAAGATAGATCAGGAGCCAGAGCAGGGCCGCGGCAAAAAGCAGTTCGACGATGAGAATGCTCGGACCGCTTGGCAGAGTCATCGCAGCAAAGATCACGACGAGCAGAGCAAGCGCGATCAAAATGATGGCCGTCCAGCGAGCCCAATTCCTTAGTTTGAGGATCTCATACCCGAGCAAAGCCAACAGAGCGATGGGCGGGCCAAAGACCATGCAAACGAATGCCACAAGGGCTCCGAACCCATGCTGGTTTCGGTTTAGATTTGCCCACTCGCCTGCCCCTCCCCCCGGATTCACGGGCCGGGTGAATTCGGCTGCCCCCTGCAAAAACATGAGGGCGAAGAGGCCGAGCCCAACAGCGCCTAGAATGAGCAGAGTCCCGAGCGCGGTCACGCCTGCTGGGCGTTCCACCTTTCCCTCCTAGGAGTGCCAGTTTAAACACTCCCTCCGCCGAACGCTCGTTTCACATCCGGTTTGGAGAGGTAGATCAGGATCCAAACTGCGATCGCGGCAGGCATCAAGCTGAAGAACGCTGCCATCGAGAGCATCAACCCTGTACGAACAGTTGAAAGGATGAAGACGGCCAGAACGACCCACGCCCCAAGGACGGCCATGCGGCGACTCCAGTTTTGCAGCATGAGGAACCCAATGCCGGTCGCGACGAGGAGCGACGCAGCTCCAAGACAAACGATTCCCCCAATCAGTCCGAGGCCTGCCAGGCCTGACCAGTCGCCCTGCGGTTGAGAAGGATTCCCTAGCCCGCAGAAAAAAAGGCCGAGGACACCCAAGCCAGCGGCGCTCACAAAAGCAACGACAGCAAGTATGGTCACGCCTGTTGGACGTTCCATGGTTTCCATCCGAGAAGCACTTAGCGTTCGAAACGCCCGCCGGTTCGGCTCGTTGGGGACCCAGCGGGTTGCAGAACCTCGATTGTCCGCAAGGGTATTCCCCGCGCCTGCCGGGGTCAAGGGGAGGGCGAAAGCCGCTCAGGAGAGGCCGAAACGTCCGCGGAGCATTTCTGCGAGCTCGGCCACTTGATCGCGGGCGGCGGGGGACATGGGGGTGCCGTGGGTTGCGGCGGATTCTTGCAGGACGATCCAGAGGCCGGGGCGGAAGATGCCTTCGGCGGGACAGATGGCGCCGGTGAACTGGAGGATGGTGAGGCCGGCGTCTGCGACTGCGACGGAGAGAGCGGCGCGGCCGTCGTCTACGAGGTCGCGGAAGCCTTGGGAGACGAGGATTTCGTCAATTTGGCGCGGCGTGGATTTTTCTACTTCGTCGAGGTCGTAGTCGGGGAGGGGAAGGGTGATGGCGAGTTCGAGGGAGGCGGTGGGGGTGTTGGTGTCGGGGGTGAGCTTGACGGACATGGACGGAGGATAGTTTGCCACCGTTTGGGGAGAAGGGAGGAGAAGAGAAAGGAGGAGAAGAAAAGAAAGAAGAGATTACTTTGCGTAAGGGTGGTGGGAGAGGATGGCGAAGGCGCGATAGATTTGTTCGGCCAGGACTACGCGGGCTAGTTCGTGGGGCATCGTGAGCGGGGAGAGGGAGAGGGATTCGTGTGCGCGCTGGCGGAAGGGTTCTGGGAAGCCGGTGTCGCCGCCGCAGAGGAAGACGAGTTCGCGGGTGGCGTGGTCGCGGTGCTTGCCGAGCCAGCGGGCAAACTCCTGGGAGGTGTATTGGCGGCCGGGGGCGTCGAGGAGGATCCAGCGGGAAGAGGAATCGGTTTTTATTTTGGAGAGGGAGGATACGGAGGGGTCGCGGAGTTCGGTGATGTGGAC
>DATFZR010000243.1:0-5766 GCA_035314265.1 Candidatus Acidiferrales bacterium | reverse complement strand
CGAGCGCCCGCGCTAATTGGCGGGGGACCCCTCTGCCGCTTGCCCTCCCCAGTCAATTTGGCCCTGCCCCTCAACGTTCCGTTCCTCTATCCTTCTCCCATGAGCGCAAATCCCGCACCATCCTCACGCGTCCAGGTAAAGCGGCTGCCCGAGCGCGGCCACTACGACCGTGAAACGGTCCACGCCATCCTCGACCAGACATTCCTGTGCCACGTGGGCTTCGTGGCCGATGGCCAGCCATTCGTGATCCCCACGGGCTTTGGCCGCGACGGCGAGGTGCTCTACATCCACGGCTCCGCGGCCAGCCGCATGCTGCGCTCGCTGGCGGAGGGCATTCCGGTGTGCGTGACCGTTACGCTTCTCGATGGGCTGGTTCTGGCGCGCTCCGTTTTCCACCATTCGATGAACTATCGCTCCGTAGTGATTGTCGGTACCGCGCGTCCCGTCACGGAGCGAGAGGAGATGCTCCGCGCGCTCCGTGCCATCTCCGAACAGATCGTTCCCGGGCGCTGGGACGATGCGCGCCAGCCGACCGACCAGGAGATGAAGGCCACCAGCGTTCTCTCGCTGCCACTGGCCGAATGCTCGGCAAAAATCCGCACGGGCCCACCCAAGGACGAAAAGGAAGACTACGCGCTGCCCGTCTGGGCCGGGGTCCTGCCGCTACGCGTGGCAGCCGCCGCCCCCGAAGCGGACCCCGTTCTCCCCCCGGCCATTGCGAAGCAAGTCCCGGCGTATCTTCAGAACTACCGAACCCCAGGTTCTCGCTAGAAGGATGTGCAGCGCCTGGCCACCGCCCGGAGCCACGCCCCGGGCCGCGATTCTTACTCCTGTTAGTAGATTCCGCCCCACCCGGTTGGTATAGTGCAGCCTCCCTCGCGCCACGGCCCCCAATGCCGAAAAAACACCATCGCCTGGGTTTTCTCGAACCCGTACTGGCCGCCGCCGCCTCTGTCGCGACGGTGATGCTGGCGTTCGAGGCCGCCAAGCAGTTTGCGTTCTCCGGTTTGTCCCCTTGGGAATCCCACCTGTCCACAGTCCTTTTTACAACCGCTCTGGCGGCAGTCGGAGCGTACTTCGTCGGCCGCAAGTTCGCACAGTTGGGCCGAAGCGCTGCCGACCAGGAAATGGCCGAGGAGCGGGACCGCGCGGCTCATCAGATGCAGCTGCTGATCGATTCCACGAACGAGGGCGTCTACGGCATCAATCTCGACCGCAGGTGCATCTTCCTCAATCGCGCCATGGCCGAGCTCCTCGGCTTCACGCGAGAAGAAGCCATGGGCAAAGACATGCACGCGTTTTGCCACCACCACAAACTGGACGGATCGCCGTATCCGATCGGAGAATGCCCCGCGTATCAGGCGATGAAGGATGGCAAACGCACGTGGAGCGATACGGAGGTGCTCTGGAAGCGCGACGGCACGCCGATTCCGGTGGAGTACTCCGCGTCACCGGTGATCGAAGACGGGAAGATCACCGGCGCCGTCGTGACCATCGTCGATCTTTCCGCCCGCAAGGCCAGCGACCGCGAGCTGCAGGGCCTTCTGGACAATTCTCCGGCCGTCATCGCCATCAAGGGGACCGACGGGCGTTATCTCCGCATCAACCAGCGTTTCGAGACCATCTTCAATTTCCAGCGCGAGAACGTCATCGGAAAAACGGACCACGAACTGTTCCCGCGGGAGATTGCGGACAAGTTCCGCGCCAACGACGCCGAGGTGGCCAAGGCTGCCCGGCCCCAGGAGTTCGAGGAAGTTGCCGTGCAGCCCGACGGGGCGCACCACTACATCTCGATCAAGTTCCCCCTGCGCGACATTTCCGGAGCCGTCTTCGCCACCGCAGGAATCTCCACGGACATCACCGACCGGAAGCGCGCGGAGGAAGAACGGGAGCGCGCCGCCCACCAGATGCAGCTCCTGATGGATTCCACCGGCCAGGGAGTCTACGGCATCGACCTGAAAGGCAAATGCACCTTCCTCAATCGCGCCATGGCCGAGATGATCGGCTGCCGCGTGGAAGAAGCCATGGGCCAGAACATGCACGCCTTTGTGCACCACCACAAGATGGACGGCTCGCCGTACCCCGTCGAGGAATGTCCGATTTACCGCGCCTTCAAGCAGGGTATTGACTGCCGTGTGGATGCGGAGGTGATGTGGCGGCGCGATGGCACTCCGATGGCCGTGGAATACGCATCGTTTCCCATTCGCGAAGCGGGGAAGATCACCGGCGCCGTCATTACCGTTACCGATATCGCGGACCGCAAGCGCCTGGAGAACGAGCTGATCACCGCGAGGGATGCCGCGGAAGCCGCCGCAAGGGCCAAGGGAGACTTCCTGGCGAACATGAGCCACGAAATCCGAACGCCCATGAACGCCATTCTGGGCATGGCGCATCTGGCACTGAAGACCGACCTGACCCCCAAACAGCGCGATTATCTGGCCAAGATCAGGGGAGCAGGCCAGTCCCTGCTCGGAATCATCAACGACATTCTCGATTTCTCTAAAATCGAAGCCGGCCACCTGGACATTGAGAAGGTGGACTTCCGGCTCGACGGTGTGCTCGAGAACCTTTCCACGATTGTCGGGCAGAAGGCCCAAGAGAAGGGCCTGGAGTTCCTGATCTCCGCGCAGCCGGGCCTTCCCGCGAACCTGGTGGGCGACCAACTCCGGCTGGGACAAGTCCTGATCAACATTGTGAACAACGCGCTGAAGTTCACGGAGCGCGGCAATGTGGTTGTGTCCGTCGCGCTTGAGGAGAAGGCCTCCTCGCGCGTGCTGCTCAAGTTTTCGGTGGGCGATAGCGGAATCGGCATGACTCCCGAGCAGACGGCGCGCCTCTTCCAGCCGTTCAGCCAGGCCGACACGTCCACCACGCGCAAGTACGGCGGCACCGGCCTCGGCCTGTCGATCTCCAAACGGCTCGTGGAAATGATGGACGGCACCATCTGGGCGGAAAGCACGCCCGGCGTGGGCAGCACCTTCCACTTCACCGCATGGTTCGGCATGGGCGCTGAGGCTGCGCCGCACAGGCACCTGGTGCCGGATCTGGCCGGCATCCGCGCGCTCGTGGTGGACGACAACGCGCAGGCCCGCGAGATCATTTCAGACTCGCTGCGGGAATTCGCGCTGAAGGTGGACGTGGCGGCCTCGGGCGAGGAGTCCATCCGGAAACTGGCCGCCGCCGATTCTGGCGATGCCTTCCAACTGGTGTTGATGGACTGGCACATGCCGGAGATGGATGGCCTGGAAACGGCCCGTCGCATCAAGGGCGACAACCGCTTGAAGCACCAGCCCCGCATCGTGATGGTGACCGCCTTTGGACGCGAAGAGGTCCGCACGCAGTGCGAGGAAATCGGGATTGACGCGTACCTTCTGAAGCCGCTAAGCCGCTCGATGCTGTTCGATACGCTGGTGTCTCTGTTCGCCACTTCTCCGGAGGGGCGTGCGGCGGCGGCCACCCCGCGGGAATCGCCTTCGCATGACGCGCGGGGGGTGCGCATTCTTCTGGTGGAAGACAACGAAGTGAACCAGCAGGTGGCCAGCGAACTGCTCCGCGACGCCGGAGCCACCGTGACGATTGCCAATCATGGCGGCGAGGCCGTGGAAATCCTGCAGAATCCGGATGCCCAGCCGCCTCCCTTCGACGTGGTTTTCATGGACCTGCAAATGCCGGTGATGGACGGGCACACGGCCACAAAGCGTCTTCGCGAGGACGAGCGCCTGAAAGACCTGCCCATCATTGCCATGACGGCGCACGCGCTGGTGGCCGAGCGCCAGCGCTGCCTGGACGACGGCATGAACGACTACGTGACCAAGCCCATTGATCCTGACGCGCTGTTTGCCACGCTCGGGCGCTGGGCGAAGCCTAAGCATGCTGCTGCGGCTCCCGCCCCTGCAAAGCCCGCAAAGCCGGCAGACGAAACGCCTCTGCCCGAAATCGAAGGAGTGGACGTGGCCGGCGGCCTGCGGCGCGTGGCGGGGAACAAGCGGCTGTATGCCGACCTTCTGGGGCAGTTTGCCGCGAAGCAAGGCGATTGCCGGGCCCAAATTGCCGCGGCGCTCGATAGTGGCGATCGCAATTCGGCCGAGCGGATTGCCCATACAGTGAAGGGCGTGGCCGGCAACCTGGGGATCCTTGCAGTTTTCAAGGCTGCTGAAGGTGTGGAAAAAGCCATTCATAACGGGGATTCCACGATGCCGGCAAGGCTCGACGAATTGGCCGCGCTCGTCGACCGCCAGGTTCGCGCCATTCACACCGCACTGCCCAGCGCATCGCCAGCGGCCCATGACGCCGCGGCGGCCGTTCCCTTTGTTCCGGCCGTGGCCGCGAAGGCGATTGCGAGGCTCAGCGCGTTGATCGAAGCGAGTGACGGCGATGCGGCAGAGGCGTTCCATGAAGTGGCGGACGCGGTGGGCGGCCGCGCCAGCAGCCCGCGCGTGGCGGCCCTGAAATCCGCGATCCAGGATTACGACTTCGAAGGTGCGCTGGTGAAGTTGAATGAGATTGCGAAGGAATGCGGTGTTCAGCCGGAAGGGAGGCCATCATGAGCGGCCCTGAAAAGAAGACGATTCTGCTGGTAGACGACACGCCGGCCAACATCCAGGTGGCGAACTCCATCCTGAAGGATGACTACAAGATCCGCGTGGCCACGAACGGCGCGAAGGCGCTGGAGCTGGCGACCGCCAAGCCGGCGCCGGACCTGATTCTGCTCGACGTGATGATGCCCGAGATGGACGGCTATGAAGTGTGCGCGCATTTGAAGTCCAGCGCGGAAACGAAGGACATTCCCGTGATTTTCCTGACCGGGAAGACGGACGCCGAGGATGAAACGCGCGGCTTCGAGGTAGGCGCCGTGGACTACATCCACAAACCGTTCTCGCCCTCCGTGGTGAAAGCGCGCGTCCGCACGCACCTGATGCTGCGCGAGGCCCGCGAAATGCTGGCCCGCCAACTGACCGCCATCAACAGCGAATTGGAAATGGCCCGCGAGATTCAATTGTCCATCTTGCCGCAGGTTCTTCCCGTCATCCAGGGGTTGGACATCACTGCGCGATACGTGCCGATGAGTTCGGTGGCGGGCGACTTCTACGACTTTATCGTGCTGGACCCGAAGCACGTGGGCATCCTGATTGCGGACGTTTCCGGACACGGCCTGCCCGCGGCGCTGATCGCCTCTATGCACCAGGTGGCGCTTACCGGGCAGGCGAGCCATGCTGCCCATCCGGATCGAGTGCTGGCCGGCCTGAATAAGGCGCTGTGCGGAAAATTCAAACTCAATTTCGTGACCGCCGCGTATGTGTATGTGGACATGGAAAAAAACACGGTGCTATACGCCGGGGCAGGCCATCCACCGCTGCTGCACTGGAGCCGGGCCTCCTCCAAAACGCAGGACATCTGTGAAAATGGTCTGCCGCTCGGCCAGTTTCCCGAAGCCGTATTCAAAGCCGTCCCGGTGCCCGCAGGACCGGGCGACCGCATCGTTCTCTATACCGATGGAATCATGGAGGCCCGGAACGCCGCGCAGGAGCAGTTTGGCGTGGACCGCGTGAAGGGCCTGATGGATTCGGAACACGCCCTCGCCGGAAGCCAGTTTGCCGACAGGCTGCTCGATGAAGTGTGGCAATGGTCGGAGCTGCACACTGGGGAGTCGCAGACCGACGACATCACGCTGCTGAGCATCCAGTTCAAGGATCCCAAGTAGCACGGTCAGCGGGGAGCGGGCAGCGCTGAAAACGGCGAGCGCGCTCACCGCTTGGCGCGAAACCC
>DATFZR010000242.1:0-5791 GCA_035314265.1 Candidatus Acidiferrales bacterium | reverse complement strand
GGCCATGAGCGCGCCAAAGCTGAGATTGAAATCCACATACTCGTTGCCGTCCACGTCCCAAATGCGGCCGGCCTTCCCTTCCCTCACAAACAACGGATAGGGTTCGTAGGCGCGGTAGTTGCTGGCCACGCCCAGCGGAATACGATCGAGGGCGCGTGTGTGCGCCTGCTTCGATCGTGGAGTGCGCTTTTCGTAGGCTGCGATTTCCCTGGCCAGGCCTTCGTGCATCCCCATCTCTCCCGTAGCGTGCACCGCCGCGCGACGAATCTTGTGCGGCGCAGTGCCACCTTATTATAATCCGCGCGCCTGGGGAGGCCAATCACCGTGCCCTTAAACTCCGCGCAGCGGAATCAACGATCGCCGTCCGGCACTTTGCTGGTTGCTGCTTGTGTGGCGTCCGCCACGCGCGTCATCGGCGCCGGCGGCAAAACGGAGGTCCTGCTGACCATGGTTGGCGGAAAAACCGTATTCGCGACCGCGGCCATCACCGGTGCAAAGTGAACAACTCTGCCAAGCTCCTGGTGGTCCACGCCGACGATCTGGGGATGACCCACTCCGTGAATGCCGCGTCGACTAAAGCCATCGAGAGCGGTCTGGTTCCCTCAGCCAGCGTGATGGTTCCTTGCCCTTGGTTTCCGGAGATTGCTGATTGGGCCAAAGCGCACCCCGAGGCCGACCTCGGCGTTCATCTCACGGTCACAAGCGAGCGCCCTTACTTTCGCTGGGCGCCTGTTGCGTCCAGAAACAAAGTCGGCAGCCTGGTTGACGTGAATGGGTACTTCCATGGGAATTGGGAACAGTCCATGCGGATTGATCCCAAGGAAGTCGAACGCGAGCTTTGCGAGCAGATTGACCGGGCCCTCGCGATGGGAATCCGGCCGACTCACCTTGACTCTCACCAGAACCGGCTTCTCACCAGCGGCAAGCGCATTTTCCGGAGCCTGCGTCGCGCCGCTCGCGAGTACAAGTTGCCGCTCGTGCTCATCCGCAATTGGTTCGGAGCGCATCCTCATCTGGGCGAAAACGCGGAGCCTTCCGACATTATCGTCGATCGCAGCGTGACGATTGACGCAGGAACGCCTGCGGAAAACTGGGCCGGCTTCTATACCGCAGCTCTCAGAAACCTTCAACCGGGCGTCACCGAGTTCGTCATCCATCTCGGCTTCGATGATGAAGAGATGCGCGCGGCCACGCGCGACCGCGACTCCTGGGGAGCTGCCTGGCGCCAGCGGGACTTCGATTTCTTCACCAGCCAGGAATTCAAGCGGCTGCTCGATGAATATGGCGTCAAGCTCGTTACCTGCCGCGAGTTGCCGCGTGCCGCCGGCTGAACGCGCCGCGCCCGGCTTGCCTAATACTTCTTGCGCAGGATCCCAGAGGCTCTATGGCGTACGCGTCCGAGGTATCGATTCAGCGGGTGATTGCGCCCGAGGAAAGAGAAGACTGGAGCCTTGCGCTGGCCAAAGTGCGCGAGGGCTTCCGTAACCCGGGCGTCGCGTCCCGTGTACCGCAGCGCGTCGTGGAGCGTTTCCACGGCGTCCGCCACGCGGCCGCGGCGGCGATACAGGTCGGCGAGGTTGAGGTGCAATTGGGGAATCTGGCGCCTGAGGCGCAGAGCGGCGAGGCAAAGGGCCTCCGCTTCATCCCAATTGCGCGAGGCCTGGCCGAGCGCCAAGCCGTAGTAGGAAAGGAAGTAGGGGTTCTGTGGTTCCATGGAAGCGGCTTGGCGGAAAGCCGCGAGGGCCTCAAAACTCTGCCCGTCGCGCAGATGCGCCAGGCCGAAGCGAAAGAGCTGGATCGCTTCCGACTGCTCTCCGTCGTTAGGACTGTAGCCCAAAGCCAATCGTGCCATTGCCATTTCCGTCCCTCTGGGCGCGGGCGCTGCGGGCCGACCCTCGCCAGAAGCTGACGTTACAGATGCGGAGATAAAAAAACTACTGGTGAGGAGGCTGGTTGAAGGACAGGGTGCGTTTCCGGTCTCGCCCCGTCCGAAGGTACAGGCCGCGTGCAGGCAAAGGTTCAGGATGGCGATGACCTCTATTCTGAGGGCTTTCCGCCGGAGGCCTCGAAGGGCCTGGCGTGGTAGTTCTGGAGAATCAAATCGGCGCGGCGCCGCACGCGATGCTTGGCGAGCACGTTGGAGACGTGGAACTTGACGGTGCGCTCGGAAAGGTTGAGGCGCGAGGCGATTTCTTTGTTGGACAGATTTTCGAGCAGGGCCTCGTGCACCTGGCGCTCGCGCGGGCTGAGCTTGCGCGCCTCGCCGGGAATGGGCAGGCGCGGCTGGTCCAGGATGCCGAAGACGAATCTGGAAAGCAGGAGGCGCGGTACCCAATAGCCGCCCTCGAGGACGGAGATGACGGCCGCGGCGAGTTGCGTGGAGGCGTCCGCATAGCGAAGCAGGCCGCGAATTCCCAGGCGCATCAACGGGAAGGCCACTTCTTCGGCCATCTCTTCGCTGACCACCACCACTTGAGAGGCCGGCTGCTCGCTCTTGACGCGCGTGATGAGAGCCACGACGGCGCGGAGCGGACCGTTGGCATCGAGCACGAACACCTGCGCGGGCGGCAGCGCGGGCAGAGCAGTGCCCTGCCCCGGCAGGAATTCCACGCGCTCGGCCTGCACCGTGAAGCGGGGACGGTCAAGGAGCTTGCGCAGATTCTCAAGGACAAAGGGGTGAGGGGAAAGCAGGCAAACGGTGACGGCACTGCCAGCGCCAGCCTTGGCGGAGGCCGCTGGACGTTTTGCCGCTACGGGCTTCGGGACGCGCGGAGACTTGGGGCGTCGCGTTGCGGGACGCGCGGTTTTTTTCTTTGTGTGCTTCTGCGCCATGCTTCAGCCTAACGTGCTCGCGGCTCCGCGGCAACCCAGCGGGGACGCAAAAGGCAACGGTGGCGTTCCACGCGGGATCATTGGCGTTCTTCCTGTCCCCACGGCTCGATCCAGTAGTCCAGGGAGATCCACAGGCTGTAGGAGGGCCGCAGGAACGCGAGCGTGAGAAGTATTGCGGAGCCAAACCAGACGACCATCTTCATATTTTCGGAAAAGAATCCGGTGTCGGGAAGAAGAAAGAACACGACCAGGGAGACGGCGGCCAGCACGGCCATGCTCAGGATGTAGGTGACCACCATGCCGCCGACGTAGTAGCCCTGCTCGCGGAAGTACGGAAGGCCGCAGGCGGGGCAGCGCGGCAGGACTTTGTTGGGCCAGCGCTCGAAGAGCGCGCCTTCGTGGCAGCGCGGACAGCGGCAGCGCAGGGCGCTGGAGAGGAGTTGTTTTGGTGGAGGTCTCAGGGCGGGTCTCTTTTCAGCTTGCGGGTGTTCCCGCGGGCTTGGGCAGCTTGGAGCGGATCAGGGATTCCACCTTGTCCCACACGGTGGGGTCGCACTCGATTTCCGTGTGGGCCTTCATAAAAACGCGGCTGTACCAGGGATACGGGCTGTTGCAGGTGACCGGGTGCTCTTTGTACGCAAAGTGATAGTTGCCGAGGATTTGGGTTTTCGCTGGGTCTTCCGCGCGGATTTCCCGCCGGCCGTGGATGAAACCGTCGAGTTGATAGAAGTTGGCTGCTTCAGCCACGTTGCCAGGTATCGTGCCATCGTCCTCGCCACGCTTGGAGACGCTGTCCACCTGGATGGTGAGGAGCACGGGAATGCCTTCGCTCTCCAGCCTTCGCGCGAGCGTGACGGTCTCCGATGCGCCCCAACTGTGGCCGAAGATTACGATGCGGGCTGCCTTCTTTTCCTCCGCGGTGGGTGCGCCGTCATGGCCCGCGTCCAGCAGGCGCAGAATCTCGCCGTGAGCTTCCTGGCCATGATGATTCTCATAGACCATCACCGTCACGGCGGCCTCTTCGGGATAGGTTTTCGTCAGGCGACGCGCGACCTGCACGACGCTGTGAACGGCATCGTCGTGGCGCACGTAGCCGCCGACGAAACCGACCACGATGACGGGCGAGCCAGGCGGATTGATGGCTTCCGCAGTCGCCGGAACTTTCTCAGGAACTCCGCTTGCAGGCGAATCCGGAACGGTCCCCGCGGCCGATGAGCCTGGGGGAGGAGATTGCGCGCGAGCGGACTGCGGCGCACTCAAGGGCAGCGATGCGAAGAGCAGCGCTGCCAAGGGCACAACAAATCGTCTATTCGCGGGCCAGGCGTCCGGCATGCTCTGTTCACTCGTGGTTGGCGGCGGAAACGCCACGCGTCCTGGGATCATGCTGAGCGGCGGCGGCTTTGACATCGTCCAGGCTCAAGCGCGCGCGCTTTTGGGCTGCTTCGAGCATGGTCCAGTCTACTTTGAAGGCCAGCATGGTTTCGCGGCTATGCTTCGGGCTCCGGAGCACACGGTCTGTGCGCGCCAGGAGAAGACGATACGCCAGCCGCGGATCGGAACCGGGCGCCAGCATGTTACTCGAGGTTACGCCCACGCGGGTCATGCGATCGCCGTCCGGCATTTGGACCCAGAGAGTGCGCGAGGCGTCGAGGTAGGGCGTGCCGGCATCGTCGATCTGGTCGAAGATCTTTTCGAGGTGCTTGCCGTCGACAAGGATGCCACTTTCAACGGCCTCGTCCACCAGGGACTGGAACTGCTTGCGATAGGCGTCCCACTCCCGATCGGTGCCAAATACACGGTCGTGATCGGCGCGCTGCACGGCCTCGAGGCGCTCGACCTCGGGCTTGTCCTTGCTGGTTTTGGCGTCCTTGACCTGGGCGGCGAGGTCCGCCTGGCGCTCGTTGGGGCGCGCTTCCGACTCATGCTCCGGATTGAAGCGCCCGGTGACGGTATAAGACACGACCGCGGCGGGCAGCGTGTACCCGGCAAAAACGGCCAGTGGGGCGACGAACAGCGGTGAACGGTAGAGCTGCTCGGTGCCGTCGCGCACTTCCTTGCTGCGCTTGATGGAACCGGGCACCTGGACAAAATGGAGCACGTGAAGCTTCAAATCCGGATGCTGTTTTGCATAACTGGTGAACGTGCGCGCCAGGGCCTTGGGACTGGTCATGCCGAAATCATTCAAGTAGTCGCGATGCGTGGAATGGGGGAAGTAGGTGCTGATGACCCCTTTGGTGAAATTGGCGCAATTGCGGGTGAGGAAGTTGAAATGATTTTCGTTGGGCAGCGCGTTGAATTTCTCGATGATCTCGGCGTCCTGCTCGACAGTTGTCTCGACGACGAATATGTAGAGGCTGCGGTCGAGGCCGGCGCCGACCATATAGCGCCAGTCGGCCTTCTCGCTGGTGGCGCAGTGCTCACCGGTGCAGAGCGCGGCGAGATACTGCTTGCGGTAGCGCTCCTCGAGCAGCGCCTTGATTTTGGGAGAAGCGACGAGGGGCCAGCGTTGCGGATCGTTTACGCCATAGAGGAAGACATCGAGGGGCGCGACGTTCCATTCAAAAGGCTCGCTCTCGCCGAGGCCGGTGTAGTTGCTGAGGACGGAGCCCTGCTCCCCATCATGGCAAAGGCGCAGCTTGATCGGGGTCTCCGGGCAGATGCGGGAGAAGTAGACGGCGCTGTGACCGGTGCTGGAGAGCTTGTCGCCGCCGGAGCCGAGGGCTTCGTTGAGGACGATGCCGACGTCGGCGCGGGCCGGGGAGCCGGCCAGCAAGAGGAGAGCACCGAGAAATAGTAAGGTTCTTTTCAGCATGGCTGGGGACTCCTCCGCAGTGCCTACGGGCACGTGCGGTTCCGAATCGTGTCCCATTAAGTGTCTGATGCTTGGACGCTTACGTATGTCCCCTTCCGGACAGGCAGGTAAGAAATGCATTGGAGGGAGAAGAAGGAGTTCCCTCGC
>DATFZR010000241.1:0-2041 GCA_035314265.1 Candidatus Acidiferrales bacterium | reverse complement strand
AACGCCGCAATCAACATCTGCAAGCCGGGCGCCGGAGGAAGATCGGAATGCAGAATCGGACGCGATACCGGCAGCGTACCGAGAGGATGTTCCAGAAGCCTCAGCACCTCGGCACCGCTGATTTCCTGGTAGCGGTAATTTCGTCTGCGGACGCGCACGCTGCGCGGCCCCGCGTCAACATCTCCGCGAGCGATGTTCACCATTCCATTCACCTGAAAGATGGAATCGCGCTCGTACGTGGTGATCAGGACGCAATCCTGCCCTGCCCCCGCGGAATCCTTCGCAGTCTCCTCAATCGGCGCCACCGTAATCAGCAGCGGAACGTAGCAAGCCTCGCACCCAACAGGCGTGTCGGAGAGGAACAGGTAGTATGCGTGGCGCCATCCCGTCGCGGCGCTCGAGCCCGCCCGGTCCTGCGCTGCGCTCCCGGGCCCCACAGCCGCGGCCAGCGCAAGGGCGGCGAAGACGAAGAGGCTCACGAATCTCATGGAACGCGCCGACATCGGCTCCCTCCTGCTCCTATTCCGTCCTGCATTTAGATAGAACGCGGAAGGTCCCAAAGAGTTGCGGCCGGGCAACCAGCAGGTTCCCGGCAAAATGCCCGGTTCCGGCTGGCCACCCGGCCGCCAACAGCACGAACAAAAGCCCGCCTCTCGCCCGAGCGGTTACTTCCGCTTCGGTGAGACCTTATCCAGCAAATCCACCAGCGGCTTCCCCGCGGCCGGCGCCGCTTGGCCGCCGGTCACGATGGTCTTCGCGTCCATGTCCTTGCCGTAGACTTTCTTGTTCGCGTCGTTGTCCGTATCCATCGAAGCGCCTTCCAGCGACACGCCGGCAAACGCGCCCTTCGTGCGGGAATACGTCAGCACGTCCGCGGTCATCGCTGCGGAATTGTAGCCGTTCGCCTGGGCGCCCGTGGGACCCGCCGCGGCCGCGGCGTTTCCGCCCAGCTTTGTCTTGCCGTTCAGAATCTGGTCAACGCCGTTCTTGCGCATCACTACGAGCACAAAATCCGTTGCCGTGGACCCGAGCTGAATGCCCAGGCTGCCCTGGTCCAGCTTGTACATCGCCGGTGCGCTCCATCCGCCCGCCATGTTGGGGCCTTTGCGGCAAACGAGCGCGCCGCGTCCGTAGCTGCCGCCGATGCCGATGGCAACCTTCTTCACGCTGGGGAAAATCAGCACGCAGCTCGCCTGGTCCAGAATGTTCTTCGGCAGGCCCTTGTCGCTGCTCAAAATCTCCTGGAACACCGTGGCCGAATTCTCCAGGCGGTCGTCCTCCTTGTTTTGTGCGAACAAGGGTGAAGCCATCGCCAAACAAGCCGCAATCACAAGCATTTTTCTGTGCATGGATTTCTCCTCCTCGAATCAGATACTTTCCGGCAGTTGTCCCCGCAGACAAATCTCAGGTCGCATTTCGACGCTCGAGCCGGATACACGCATGATACACCCACTTCGATGTAGGCTGGCCAGGTGGTTGCACCGCGAGTGCAGGGGTGGAGCGCTCGCGCACGAGCGCGCGGACGATTGCGCCAGGCTCACGCCCGGCGGCCGGGTCGCGGAATCCTGGCGGGCCCGCCCGAACGAACGATCGCGCCTTTGGGCGGGTTGCTCTGCGCCGCGGAAATCCCGCGGGCCAGTTCCTGCTGCACGAAGTGCAGAAAGTGTTCCATCTGCGCCTGCATGCGGTTCATCTTCTCGCGCATGTTCAGGATGATCTCGATGCCCGCCAGGTTCACGCCCATCTCGCGCGCCAGGTTCAGAATCACTTCCAGCCGCGCGATATCGTCTTCCGTGTAAAGACGCGTATTGCCTTCCGACCGCGAGGGCTTGAGCAGGCCATGCCGCTCGTACAATCGCAGCGTCTGCGGGTGCACTTTGTACAGCTCCGCCACCGAGCTGATCATGTAGCCCACCGCGCCGCGTTTCTTGGTTCGTGCGGCCATTGCCGTTACTTCCCCGCCTTCTCGAATATTTCCTTGCGCGGATCCTTCTCGTCGAACTGGCTCAATTCCTTCAGCAACTGCCGCGCCCGCTCGTCG
>DATFZR010000240.1:0-5819 GCA_035314265.1 Candidatus Acidiferrales bacterium | reverse complement strand
CCCCGCCTTCCCAGTACAGCCCCGGCTCTATGGCCAGCACCATCCCCGCACGCATCGCGCCGGGCGCTGCCTGATGGCAGTAGGGAGGCTCGTGCGCCCGCGCGCCCACTCCATGGCCTACGGGATGCGACGGCTGACCGGGATAGCCGGCGTCCGCAATGCCCTGGCGGATGATGCGGTCGATATCGCCGAGCGGTGCGCCATCGCGGCAGGAGCCCACCGCGCGGTTGAAAATGGCCAGCAATTGATCGAGCAGCGTGCTGTAGCGTGGCGTGAGTTTACCCGGCACGATGTTTTTCGTCAGATCGGTCCAGTAACCGTCGGCGGCCACCCAGATTTCCACGAGCGTCGGTTCATTCTCCACCACGGGCCGGTGTGAGGTGGGCGTGAACGTGGCAATGCCCGGCCCGGACCACACCAGCGTGAACGCGCGCGCCATCTCCACTTTGCCTTTGTAGCCCACGCCGACGCCGTGGATGTGGCCTTCGATCATCGCGGCGACTTCCGATTCCTTCATCCCCGGGCGGATGTGGTCGCGCGCGTATTCCATGCCGATGGCGGCCAGCTCGTTGGCCAGCCGCATGCGTTCGACTTCCTGCGGCGTTTTGATCGCGCGCACGCCGGCGAGCAGCGGGGCGGCATCCACCACCTCGCGAGCCACGCCGCGGAAGGCATCGAAGTACCGCTGCGTGTAGACCGTGGGCTCGCCGACCATGCGGTCGCAAATCTGGGAGCCCTGCGAGAGTTCAACGCCGACGCGGCCCGTCCAGCCGCGCTCGCGGAGCACTTCGAGCCCCATCTCGAGAGCGCGCTCCGAGGGCGGACGCGGGTCCGAGGGGTGGTAAAAGCGGAAGGCGCGCACGTCGCGCGTCCAGGCCGTGTGCTGCGCTTCCGCGAGTTGCGGTTCGATCACCAACAGGACGGGTTCGCCCTCGCGGGGAAAAATCGCCAGGTCGTAACCCTTCATCGGCCAGTAGTTCGTCAGATAGAGAACGTTGTCGGGCGCGCGCGCCACCACCGCGTCGAGGCGATTCTCCTCCAGCATGCGGCGAACGCGATCGAGCTTCAGCGTGTCTACGGGATAGCCCATCTAATGCCCCCCGCCTGTCTTCCCTGCGGCTTCTTTGTCCCACGAGGCTTCTTTTCCCTTGATCAGCCGGTAAACGGCAGTGTGCAGCGGAGCCGGCACTCCCACGCGCGCGGCCTCGCGCGCAATCGCCCCAGCGAGGAACTCCACCTCGGTGGCCTGCTGGTTCTGCACGTCGCGCAGCATGGAGGGAGGATGATTCGTTTGCGCGCCAATCTTGTTCATCTCCCACGGGTCTTCGTGGAGAACGACGCCCAGTGCGGCGGCCACACGCTTCCCTTCTTCCAGGAGATCGAAGAGCAGGTGGCCCAGGCTGAAAAACTCGGCACGATCGGCGAACTCGGGCGAATGCGGCAGCCCGGTGAGCGCGCTCACCCCGTTTACGGCGGAATTGAACAGTACCTTTGACCATTGCGCCGGACGAGCATCCGCGAGCGGGATGGCCTTCAGGCCGCCGGCGACGATCATGGCGGCCAGTTCTTCCACCAGTGCGAACGGCGTTTTGGTCGGCTCGAACGGACCAATAGACGTAGGCGTGTCCAGCTCGTACTCCACGTGGGTGTCGCTATGCCGGGTGCCACTCATGAATGTAGTGCCGCGGATCACATAGCCCCGGGTATGGCGCGCCAGGACCTCTTCCAGTCCCAGGCCGTTCTGCGCGGAGCAAACCGCGCCGCGATCGAACTTGCCCGCCACCGGAGCGAAGGCCTGCTCGGTCTGGAGCGCCTTGGTGGCCACGATTCCAAACTCGCATTCGGGGAGTTCCGCGGGATCGCTGGTGGCGGAGACCCTCGCGAGGAAGTCGTGCGTTCCAGAAACGCGCAAGCCATGCTCGTTGAGCGCGCGGGCGTGCTCGGGCCGCCGCGTGAACACCCACACCGGGTCGCCCCGGCGCGCCAGGTGCGCGGCGTAGAGGCTTCCAATGGAACCGGCGCCGATAATGGCAATGCTTTTGGGAACCGGAGTGCTCCTCAAACTGAATGCGCAACCCTGCAAATTGACAGGCTCGGACGGACGCCTTCTTTTTACCCTTTGCGCTCGATGCGGATGCCCCGGCCTTCCCCCGACGACCGCGCACGGCGCACCGCCTCAAAAATCCTGTCGCCCGTGTGGAAAGACTCGCGGATAAAGACACCGGAAGAAAATAGGGCGTCCTGGAGCGCCGCGCACACCGTGTGCAACGGAGCGGCCCCGCCTTCGCCCATGCCCTTCGCGCCGTTGTAGGAAAACGGCGACGGAGATTCGATTTCCCCGCACAGGAGGTCGGGCATGTTCATCGCCGTGATGGGCGTGTAATCGCTGAAGGTGGAGGTGAGCATGTTGCCTTCGGGGGAATACTCGCAGCTCTCCATCAGGGCCGCGCCGATGCCGTGGGCGGTGGCCCCGTGCACCTGCCCGGCGACAATCATCGGGTTGATCTGCGTGCCGCAGTCGTCCACGGCGGCGTAGGCCAGAATCTTCGGCTGGTAGGTGTCGCGGTCTATCTCAATCACCGCGATGTGGAGCTGCGCGGCGTAGGTGAGCGTCAGATTGCCGTATTTCTTTTCCACGTCGGGAACGGTGAAGGGCGCCTTATAGAGGTACCGGCAATTCAGGGTGACGTCTTCCATGCTCTGCGGCAGCTCGGCGTTGTTTACGTTCACCAGGTTGGAGAGCGCCCAGTAGTTCAGCGAACGCTCCGTACCCTTTACGCGGACCTCCGGGCCCATTTTGCCAACGCCGAATTCCAGATCCGCTTCCGGCGCTTTGAGCATGAACGCGGCCAGGCGGGCGAGTTCCGCGCGGAGCTTTTGCGCTGCGCCATGGATGGCGGAGAGGCCGGTGACGGCGAACTGGCTCGCGTAGGTGCCCGTGTGCCCGGTATAGACGTTCTGGTTGCTGTCGAAACCCGTCTTTACCGCAATCATTTCCGGCGGGATGTTCAGCACTTCCGCCACCACCTGCGACGCCACCGTCTCGTGCCCCTGGCCCTGCGGCACCGAGCCGAGGAAAACCACCACTTCGCCGTAGATGTCCAGTTTAACGATCGCCGCCTTGGACTGGCCGGAATAGGGCGCGTAGGGGTTGATGATGCGCGCCTGGCCAAAATTGTTCGTGCCGGAATCGAGCGTGGTGCCGATGCCGATGCCCAGCCAGCGGCCCTGAGCGCGCGCCACCTGCTGCCTCTGCTTCCAGAGGTCCCAACCGACGAGCTGCTTCGCCAGCGCCAGCATCTTCGGGTAGTTCCCGGAATCGTAGACGCATCCGTTCGGCGTGGTGTAGGGAAACTCCTCGGGTTGGATGTAGTTGCGGAGCCGGATTTCGTCGGTGGGAATGCCCAGCTCGTGGCCGCAAATATCGATGCAACGCTCGATGAACCACAGGTGCTGCATGCGGGAGTAGCCGCGGTTCGGCCCCACGGGGCATTTGTTCGTAACGACCTGCGAGAAATCCACGCGGAAGTTCTTGAAGCGGTAGCACGCCGGCAGCACCTGCGCCCAGATAATGCATCCCAGCGGCTCGTAGCGCGGGTAGGCGCCGCAATCGTCAATGTGCCGGGAATCGATCGCGGTGATGACGCCGTCTTTGTCCAGCGCCACCCTCGTATCGAGGAAGGTGCGCTCGTTGCCGTGGGCGCTGGCCAGCATGTGCTCCGTGCGCGTCTCAATCCACTTTACGGGGCGCCCGCCGAGCTGCTTTGAGGCCAGCGCGCACACCGCCATCTGTGGATAGGTGGTGATCTTGATTCCAAAGCCGCCGCCGATGTCGCGGCTCTCCATATGAATCTGGTCAATGCGCACACCCAGCGCGGGAGAGAGGAACTGCACGGCAAACGCGGGGAACGAGTTGGTGGAGATGAAATGGATGATTTCTTCCTTCAGGTTCCACGTGCAGATGATCGCGTTGTTTTCGAGCGGTGTGCTGGAAAAGCGGTGGAAATGCATTCGCGGGATGTGCACCACGTAGGCGGCGTCGCGGAAGGCGGCGTCCACGTCGCCATATTCGAATTTTCCATGCCAGTTGACGTTGGAGCCGAGCGGCTCGTGCAGCAGTGATGTGGAGGTGAGTCCCACCTCCGCGTCGATCACCGGATCGAGCGGGTCGTAGTCCACTTCCACGAGCTCCGCGGCATCAGCGGCAGCCGCGCGCGTTTCCGCAACCACCGCGGCCACCGGCTCGCCCTGGTAGCGGGACTTCCCGACGGCCATCGGCAGGTCCACGATCTTCCCGTCGCATCCGGGGCCGATCTCGATGAACGGGCTCACCTGCGCGGCCACCTGCTGGCCGGTCAGGACGCAAAGCACGCCCGGCGCTTTTTCCGCGTGCGACACGTCAATATGCGCGATGCGGGCATGGGCGTACGGCGAACGTACAAATTGCAGATAGACCATTCCGGCCAGCTTGTAGTCGTCTACAAAGAGGCCCTGGCCTCGCACCAGGCGGCCTTCTTCCCGCCGCTTTACGGACTGGCCGACCCACTTGCCTTTTGCCGGCGCTCCCGTGGATGGTGGCTGCGAACTCACTGGTCTGCTCTTTTCCCTCTCGACCTACGCCAGCGCTGCCTGCAGGCTGTCAATCAGCCGTTGCACATTTTTCCGTGCCAACGGCTCCAAAAGCCCGCCGGCCAGCGAGGCGAGCTGTCCGAAAATCTTGCCACTTCCCTGCCATTTCACGCGGGTACCTTCGGGAGCAGGCTCCAGATCGAAGCCCGCGCCGATCTCCACGTTTCCGCCGGCCACGCTGCCCTTGCCGGAATAGCGCGCGCGCCGCGGCGGCTCGGCTTCTTCCAGCTTCATCTTGACGGTCGCCGTGCCGCGGATGTGGGCCACGCCCACCTTCAGGCTCACGGTGAAATGCGTGGCATCCACAGGCGTCAATTTCTCGAAATCCGGCAGCAGCGGGCAGAAGCGGTTCGGATCGGCCAGAAAACTGTAAACCTCCTCCGGCTTGCGCGGAACCACGAAATCGCCCTGGAACGTGAATGCCATCTACTTGTTCCCGTTCTTTTCCGGCATTCCGGCGGCCGAGCGGATGGCCTTGAAAATGTTCTGGTAGCCGGTGCAACGGCAGGTGTTCCCGGCGATTCCCCTGCGAATCTGCGCACCGCTGGGTTGCGGATGCCGCGCCAGCAGGGCGCGCGTGGACATCAGAAACCCAGGCGTGCAGTAGCCGCATTGCAGTCCGTGGCAATCGGCAAAGGCCTGCTGCACGGAGTCGAGCGTTCCATCCTTGGCGAGCCCCTCGACGGTGGCGACGTCGCCGCCATCGGCCTGCACGGCGAAGACGGTGCAGGACTTCACGTTTCTGCCGTCCAGCAGGACCGTGCAGGCGCCGCAGAACGTCGTGTCGCAGCCAACGTGCGTCCCGGTCAGCTCGAGATCCTCGCGCAGCAATTCGACGAGCAGCCGGCGCGGCTCGATCTCCAGCTCGCGCTGCTGGCCGTTCACACGCAGGCGAACGCGGACTGTGGCGCTAGCGGCCGGCATATTCGTGCGAAACCTCCACGTGTTCCCCGCGCGCACGGGCCAGCGCCACCAGCAGGGCGCGGCGGGCGAGCGAGCGCACCAGCAGGCGCTTGTAGTCCACGGAGCCGCGCAGATCGGCTTGCGGGTCGGCCGCGTTCATGGCTGCTTCCGCGGCGCGTTCGATGGCGTGCGGCGTGATGGCCTGACCGCGCAGGGCCGCCTCCGCCTCCGCGGCCACCACCGGCGTCAGACCCACGCAGCCCAGCACCACGCGCGCATCCTTGCAG
>DATFZR010000239.1:0-2576 GCA_035314265.1 Candidatus Acidiferrales bacterium | reverse complement strand
CTTTTCTTCAATACAGCCGTTGGCGGCGGCGGCTTTCACCATGGAATACTCGCCGCTCACGTTGTAGGCGGCCACAGGCAGCGAGAAGGTGTCGCGCACGCGGCGGATCACGTCCAGGTAGGGCATGGCGGGTTTCACCATCACGATGTCCGCGCCTTCTTCCACGTCGAGCTCCACTTCGCGCAGCGCTTCGCGGGCGTTCGCCGGGTCCATTTGGTAGCTGCGCCGGTCCCCGAATTTGGGTGTGGACTCGGCCGCTTCACGGAACGGGCCGTAGAGGCCGGAGCAATACTTTGCGGCGTAGGACATGACGATGGTGTCTTCGTGATCGTTGTCGTCCAGCATGCGGCGGATGGCGCCCACGCGGCCGTCCATCATGTCGGAGGGCGCGACGATGTCGGCTCCCGCCCTGGCGTAGGCGAGCGCCGCGCCGGCCAGGCGCTCGACGCTGGGATCGTTGACGATGTGCTCGCCTTCGATCACGCCGCAGTGGCCGTGGTCTGTGTATTCGCACAGGCAAACGTCCGCGGCCACCAGCAGAGACAGATTCGCTTCGCGCACGGCGCGAATGGCCTGCGGCACGGGACCGTCGGGCGACCAGGCTCCCGAGCCTTCCGCATCCTTATTCTCCGGAATGCCGAACAGCATCACGCCGGGAATGCCGAGTTGTTCCACCTCGCGCGCTTCTTCCAGAAAACAATCCACGGACTGCTGGCGAATGCCGGGCATGGAACGGATCTCCTGGCGCGTCGCGCTGCCGGAGCAGATGAACATCGGGTAGAACATGCCGCTCGTCGAGAGACGCGTCTCGCGGACGAGCCCGCGGATGGCTTCCGTGCGGCGCAGGCGGCGCGGGCGATCGCTGGGATAGCTCATTCCGATTCTGCTCCCTCGGCGGGCCGCACCGCCTGCACGCGCGCAAAGTGCGCAGCCAGCGCTTCCACCAGCGACGCGGCGTCCGGTTTGGCGGGAACGATGGCCACGGGCAGGCCCGACTGGCGAATGGCGTCTGCCGTGACCGGGCCAATCGCGGCGAGCGCGACCGTCCGGGTGATCTCGTGCAGCGTCACCAGACCCAACTGCTCGGTGAGGCGTTCGAAGGCGGACGGACTCGCGAGAGCAACGGCGTCCACCTGGCCGGCGCGAATGAGACCAAGTGCGTGTTCTGCCTCCGGGCCGGGCGCTACCGTGCGGTAGGCCGCGACGTCTGTGACCCGGGCGCCGGCGGCAAGCAGCAATTCCGGGAGGTCTGCGCGCGCGTGGTTGCTGCGCGGCAGCAGCACGGAGCAGGCAGCCACGTTTTCCGCCAGTCCTTCGGCGAGACCGCGTCCCGTCGCTTCTTGCGCCACATGTCCCACGGCGTATCCCAAATCCCTGGCCGCCTTTGCCGTTGCGGGGCCAACCGCCGCGACTCGCGGGCGTCCCCAATGAAACGGGATGCCCAGTTCGCGGCGGCGCTCGTCGAAAAATCGAACTGCATTCTGACTCGTGAAAAGCAGCCAGTCAAACTCGCCAAGGCGCTGGAGCGCGGCGTCGAGTGGGGCTCTGTCGATTGCGGGTTCGAAGGCCACCAGCGGGCACAGCAGGACTTCCGCGCCGTGCTCCTCGAGCAGTCGAGCGAGTTCCACCGCCTGCTCCGGCGCGCGGGTGACGGCGATGCGGCGGCCACTGAGGGGGCGGGATGGCGCGGGATCGGGCATGTCTCTGTGGCTCTCGGAGTAATCATATACAAAATCGCCCGGCGCTACGGAGAGCGCGGGCCGGAGCGGGACGGAGCCGTTACCTCCCGGCCAGCCGCAGCAGGCGGTCGGCCCCCGCGGCCAGCAGGCGCTCGCCCAGTTCACGTCCCAAAGCCGCGGGCTGCGTCAGCGTCCCTTCAACGCGATCGCGAACGATCTCCGTTCCGTCTACGGCGCAGACGCAGGCGTCGAGCAGCAGGCGCCCGGACTCGATACGTGCCCATGCGCCCAGCGGAAGCTGGCAGCCGCCCTCCAGCGCGGCCAGAACCGTTCGCTCGGCCGTCACGGCGATGTGCGTTTCCGTATGGTTGAAGGGTATGAGGCGCTCGATGATTTCCGTATCTCCTGCGCGGGCCTCCACGACCAGCGCGCCCTGCCCCGCCGCCGGAAGCATCGCTTCCGGCGAGAGCACTTCGGTAACGCGCGCTTCCTGCTTCAGACGCCGTACCCCCGCATAGGCCAGCACCACGGCGTCGAGCGCTCCCTCTTCCACGCGGCGGAGGCGCGTGTCCACATTGCCGCGAAGGTCGGCCACCTGCAAGTCGGGCCGGGCGTGGCGCAACTGCGCCTGGCGGCGCAGGCTGCTGGTGCCCACGCGCGCGCCGCGCGGCAGTGTGGCCAGCGTTGCGAAGTCCCGCGCCACCAGGCAGTCGCGCGGATCTCCGCGCTCGGGGATGGCCACAAGCGCGAGGCCCGCGGGAATCTCCGTGGGTATATCTTTCAGGCTGTGGACGGCCAGGTCCACGGTCCCCGCCAGCAGCGCATCCTCGATTTCCTTGATGAACACGCCTTTGCGGCCGATTGCGGCAACGTTGCCCTGCTGGAACTGGTCGCCTG
>DATFZR010000238.1:0-4332 GCA_035314265.1 Candidatus Acidiferrales bacterium | reverse complement strand
AAAAGCCGATTCCCACCTCGCTACCCAATATTTCCCTTAATATGCAAAATAGGACTCTTTTACCATTGACCCGTTTTTGAGCCTTTGCCAGCATGAAGGTGTTAACGAGGGCTCTTCCTCGTCCCAACCAAGACCGACCATGGAACGCGCCTCCGCACTCGACCATCCCCTACAGGTATCCCTGCCGTTCGCGATCGTTCCAGCCCTTCTGGAATGCATCGGGCAGCCCATGCTAATTGCCGATGCGGGCGGCCGGCTCTGCGCGATGAACGAACCCGGCGAGCGCTATTTGATCTCGCAGGGCATCGACATGGAAAAAGGCGTCAACCTGTTCAAGGACGTTTTCAAAGGAGCGTCGAAGGCGCTAGTGGAGCAGTTGCGCAGCGGCGAGCGCGAAGTGATTTTCCCGCTCGCCGGCAAAGGCGGAGTGACGGCCCGTGCTCGTGTGCATTGGATCGCGGAAGTGGGTTGGATCGCCGTGGCCCTGGAGCCGCAACTGGGCCACCTCGACGGAGGCGATCCCGCCACCCAGCCCACGCTGGGCGAATTGCTGCAGGAGCGCGAAGTCACTTACCGCAATCTGCTGGCTGCGTATCTGCGGCTGCAGGATGTGAACCGGCAGAAGACCGTCTTCCTCGCTTCGGCCGCCCACGAGCTGAAAACGCCGCTGGCGGTAATGAAAGGCTACTACGATCTGCTCCTGTCGGGCTCGCTCGGCAAACTCGGTCCGAAGCAGAACGAAATCCTGATGGAGTCCAAGGAGAGCTGCGACCGGCTGGTGCGCCTGGTGTCCATGTTCCTGAATTACTCCGCGCTCGAGACCGGCAAGCTGGTGCTGCATCTCCGCGAGAACGACGCGCGGGAATGCCTGAAGGAACTCGCCACGTTCTGGCAGGACGGCTTCCTGCGCAACAAGGTGCGGCTGGAGGCGCGCGTTTCCGAAAAACTGACGCCCTTCAAATTCGACTACCAGAAAGTGCAGCAGATCGTGGCCAATCTGCTCGACAACGCATTGAAGCACACGCCGGCCGGAGGCCAGGTGACGCTGACGGTGGATCCCTATTTCTGGGAGCGCCGTGCGGCCAGCCTCTCTCCACGCGTGGAGCGCCGGCGAGCGCCGGAGAGCCGCTCGAACAGCATTCTGGTATCGGTCACCGACTCGGGCCCCGGAATCGCCCCGGAACATCATCAGGAAATCTTCGAGGATTTCGTGCGCGTGGACCGCTCTTCCTCGGGCATGGGACTCGGCCTGGCGATCAGCAAGCGATTGGTGCAGGCGCACCGCGGAAAGATCTGGGTGGACAGCGAAGTCGGCCGTGGCTGCACCGTAAAGTTTTTGCTTCCTACGAACTTGGAATAATTCTGAAACGGCGAGCGAGGATCAACAGCGATGTTAACGGCAACCGAGACGAAGGAACGGATTCTGGTGGTGGACGATGAGCCCAGCATCCGCAAATACCTGCAAACACTGCTGGAAGTGGAAGGCCACGATGTAGACGCCGTCGCCTCGGGCAAGTCTGCCCTGGAGCTGATTGGCAAGGGCGCGAAGCCCGACCTGATTATCCTGGACGTTCTGATGCCGGATATGGACGGCCTCGAAACGCTGCGCCAACTCATGCGGCTGGACCCCGGCCTGAACGTGGTGATGCTGTCGTGCACCAACGAGGTGGCCACGGTCGTCGAAGCCATCCGCATCGGCGCCCAGGACTACCTCACCAAGCCCTTCGAGAAGTCGGAGCTCGACGCGGCAATCCTGAAGTGCCGGAAGAAGCGCGAGCTGCTCGCGGAGAACACCGCTCTCCGGGAATACGTGGAGACCCTCACGGAAGACCTCACCTTCCTGGCCGCCAGCCCGCAGATGGTGAAGATCCGCCAGCAGGTGCTGCAGATCGCGCCGGTAGACGTGCCCGTATTCATCTACGGGGAAAGCGGCGTGGGCAAGGAAGTGGTGGCGCGCATGGTGCACCTGCGCTCCCCCAGGTCATCTCAGCCCTTTGTGAAAGTGAACTGCGCGGCGCTGCCCAGCGAACTGCTGGAGAGCGAGCTCTTCGGCTACGAGCAGGGCGCTTTTACCGGAGCCGTGCGGTCGAAGCCCGGGAAGTTCGAACTCGCCACCAAGGGCACGATTTTCCTCGACGAAATCGCGGAGATGAGCCCGCAGCTCCAGGCCAAGATGCTTCACGTGCTGCAGGACCAGCAGTATTCCCGCCTGGGCGGCCGCGCCATGGTTCACGTGGACGTGCGCATTCTCGCCGCCACCAACGTGAACGTCCGCGAGGCCATTGCCTCCGGACGCTTCCGCGAGGACCTCTACTACCGCCTGAACGTTTTCTCCATCCATGTGCCGCCGCTGCGCGAACGCCAGCCGGAGATACCGCTGCTGTTCCGGCACTTCCTGGATAAGTACAGCGAGAAATTCCAGAAGCAGCCGGCCCCACCCTCCACGCACCTGATGGAGGCGGCCATGCGCTACTCCTGGCCGGGAAACCTGCGCGAGCTCGAAAATTTTGTGAAACGCTACGTGATCCTGGAAGACGATGAATCGAGCTTCCGCGAACTGCTGGAGATTGCCTCCACGCGGCAACTCCCCGGCCCCAACCACGAAGCCCCGCCCAAGGAACAGGGATTGAAGGCGCTCGTGCGTACCCTGAAGGCCGAGGCGGAAATGGAAGCGATCGCCGACGCACTGGACAAAACGAACTGGAGCCGCAAAGAAGCCGCGCGCCGGCTCGGCATCAGTTACAAGGCGTTGCTGTACAAAATGCGCCAGTTCAAACTGGACGCCGGGCGCGGGTCCAAGGCCGCCCCGGTGGCCACGGCAACCCACGAGTCTTGACGAGAACATGCAAACCATTGCATATTTCGGGAAGTTGACGGTGCAGCTCCTTAACGCCGTACTGGCCAGAAATTCACAGGTGTGTGGAAAAGCTGCTCGGCAACTTCGGGTGGCCGCCGCCTAGGCCGATTCAGGGGCTCTAAGTCATTGTTTTCTGTTGATTGGAGGGCTGGCAAGGCCGGAGAAATACGGGGGATAGAGGGGCCAGACGAGCACGGTTTGCCATAAGCCGTTTAGTCTGGCAGAACGATTGCTCCATGATGTATTAGCCCGGCCGTCGCTGTATTAGGGGATTCTGGGGGAATAGAGATGACGGACCGCCGTATAGCACGTCGTTATGAACTTTCATTGCCTGTGGTGGTGCGCGCGGCAGCAGAACGCAAGGCTGCCGATTCGCGGAACGGTCAGACGCGCGACATTTCCACCCGTGGCGTTTACTTCCTGATTGACCAGCACCTCGAGGCCGGATCTACCCTGGATTTCATGCTCACTCTGCCCGCGGAAATTACGCAAGGGACGGAAGTTTTTATCCACGCGCAGGGTAAGGTGGTTCGGGTAGAGCAGAAGCCCGGCGAGGTGCAGGAACGTCTGGGAGTCGCCGCGGTAATCGAGAAATACGACATCATTCGCGCAGAGCCCGCCAGCTCCTGAAGGCCGCGGGTCGCGCGATTGGCCGGTCGGGAAATGTGGCTGCGGCCGTGCGGAACCAGCTTCCGCCGCTGCCGGCCCTGCGCCAAGAAAGCGTTTGCACGCGATGGCATCGCCGTCTTAGTATCGCTCCACTCGGAGGCGCCGCTATGAACGTTCGTGACGTGCTCGGCTCCCGCCAGGATGTTTATTCCGTTCGAGACGATGCTTCGGTCCACGATGTCGCGTTGTACCTCAGGGATAAACAGGTGCGCGCCGTCGGAGTGGTGGACGCGAACGGCCGCGTACTCGGCGTGGTTTCTCAGGCCGACATGTCCGACAAGGTGGCCGCGGAAAACAAATGCCCCGCCTGGATGAAGGTCTCCGAGATCATGACGCGCAACCCGATCTCCGTGCCGATGGACACATCGCTCGATGAATGCGTCCGGCTGATGGAAAAGCACGGCATCTTCCACCTGATGGTGCAGGATGAAAGGGCCGGCTTCCGCGGCCTGCTTTCCGTGCAAGACCTCCTGCGCATCATCGTGCGCGACCACAAAGAGCGCGCCGACCTGTTTGAAGCCATGATGTTCCCGCAGCACTAGAGCGGCTGCCGATCCCGTTCATTTCACTTCCGCAGACGTCATCGTCGCCGGCCCGTCGCCTACAATCTGCAGCACCGCCTCCACTTCCTTCGCGCCGTCGTAGTGAATCTGTTTGGCGAAATGCGTGACGAACGTGCCCGCGGGCAGCGGCACCGTGCTGTCCGGATCGTACTTCGCCCCCGTGCCCACCCACCAGGTGCCCGAGAGTACGGTGATGAAGCGATCGTTGGGATGGTAGTGCGGGCGGCTCATGTGGCCCGGCAA
>DATFZR010000237.1:0-8835 GCA_035314265.1 Candidatus Acidiferrales bacterium | reverse complement strand
GCATGGGCTTCACGCTCAATACAGGCGGCGCTTCAGCCCACGCCGTCAGGGCTTCTGGCCGCACGCCGGATCGCCACTCCTCGCCGAAAATCGCCATTTCCTCGCGCAGGTCCAATTTCGACCGCAGTTCCGTCACCGCGGCCTGACGGCTTTGGATTTCGTCGAGCGAAGAGGGAGCGAGCAGCCATTGCGCCAGGACTTGCTGTCCCACGCCGGTGCGGGCCGTGCAGAGAAACTCGAATAGAGACGCCTTTCCGAACAAATCCAGATCCCGTGCGTAGGGATGCGACGCGCCCTGGAATGCCTCGCCGGTTTCCCCCGTCCCCATCCAACGATTTTCCAACCGCGCGACGCCACGTTCGTAAAACGCGATGGTTCGCGAGCACCTCTTTAGTGAGCGGAGCAGACGAACGTGAATGATTTCCAGGACGACGAAGGCCGCTACGGGAACAACGCACCAGACCACAGACACCGCTTGCCACTCCAGGCCGCACACAAACAGAGCAAGAACGGCAAAAGCGGCCACCAGTTTGGCCGTGCCGAGCTGCCCGTGGCGATGCTCGTAAGCGGAAAGGCTGAGCCGCTGAGACTCAAGGCGCCGCAAATACTCGGCGTGAGGGTTGTCATTCACCAAAGGCGTGTCCACGGATTTTTACACTACACGGGTAACGCCCGGCGTGCCAGCCGCGGCAGGTGACGCCCTCAGCGCCACGTCTTCAATTCCGGCCAGATGTCTTCGAGGGATTTGAATTTCGGCTCGCGGCACACCCAGATGGGCCGGTGGTTCTCATACGAAATGGCGTATTGCTGGAAGGTTTCGCCCGCCTGCGTCACGCTGCCGAATAATTGTTCGAGGCGCTCACGGCTGTAGCCGATCACCACCAGGCACTCGCCGGTGTACACGCCCGGCCCCCACAGCCAATAATTCTGGTGGCCGCTGATGGCCCCCGGCAGCCCGTACTGCCGTCCGAAATAATCAATCGCCCCCGCCTCGCCATAGTTGCGCGTCAGGATGCCGCAGCGCGAGCGTTCGCCGGCGGGCACCGCGTTGTAGACCTGCGCGGCCGCCGCGGCCATTTCCGGCCAGCCGAACATGTCGGCATATTGCTGCGGCAGTTTATCGAGCGCGATGCTCTCCGTTTTCGCAGGAGCGGCCCCAAGCGCCTGCGCGTAGGCGATGAATTTCTCCACCGGCAGCACCGGCATGCCAAACGGCCAGGCGATCATCCCGCCGAGCAGGACGACAAAGGGAATCGCGGGCCGCAGCACGGCCTGGAATTTCGCTCCGCGCCGGGCGATCCACGCCTCAATAACCACCGCTCCCGCGGCGAACAGCATCGCGTACATCGGCGTGAGGTAATAGTCTTTGCCCTTCAACGCGAGAAACGTGACGTAGGCAATCACCCAGGCCCACCCCAGCGCGCGGAAGCGCCGGCCCGAGGGCGCAAACAGGCACCATACGAGGCCCGCCACCCACACGGGGAATGCAAAACGCCCCAACGCGTCCGCGTTCGAGAGCAGGTAGGCAAGCGGGCTGAGCACCACGTTCTTATCGCTCTTCGCCACGTTCGACAGCATCACGTAGGTGGCCCAGTCGTGGCTGTATTCCCAGATCAGGTTGGGCAGCGCGATCAGGAAGGCCACCGCGCCGCCCGCCCAGAGCCACGGATCGATCGCCATCTTCCGCTGCGGCGAAATCAGCAGCCCCACGGCAAACGCAAAGCCGAAGAACACCATGGCGTGTTTGCCCTGCATGGCCAGCCCGGCAAACAAGCCGAAGAGCAGCCACAGCCGCGGGCTTTCGCCGGACAGAATGCGCGCAGCCACCCACGCGCAAGCCGCCCAGCCCAGCTCCATGAACATGTCTGTGTTCAACCACGACCCGAAATACCCCGGAGCCGCAATCACGCACGCGCAGGTGAGGAATTGCGCGTAGCGGCCGCCGCCCATGGCCCGCGCCGTCAGTCCGGTCAGCAGCACCTGCAGCGCCGCGAACACGCAAGGCACAAACCGCACGGCAAACAGCGAATCGCCCAGCAGCCCGCGCGCGGCCCAGGCCACCACAGCCACGCCCGGAGGCTGGTCCACGTACCCCCAGTCCAGCAGGTGGCTGCAGGCGATGAAGTACAGCTCGTCGCGAAAGAATCCGTAACCTTTGTAGAAGACGAGGTGCAGGGCAAATGTAAAGAGGGTCAGCCCCCCGAGCAGCAGAACGTCTTCGCGGGAGAAACTGCGCGGGTTAGCTGTGTCTTCCATCGGGCTCTCGAACGGGCTCGCGAAGCAAGAGACGGAGGGCGCCCGGCAGGCTTTCCGGAAAGAACTCGGCGGAAGAGTTCATCCGAAGCGCGACAGCCGGTAGGGCTCCAGCATCCCCACGCGCGCACCGTCCAGGATTTCGGCCGCGGCAAACTGGCCGATGAGCGGCGCGAGCGTCACTCCGCTGTGCGTGGCTGCCACATACAAGTTCGGGCAGCGCGGTTCGGCGAATCCGAGGATGGGATACTCGTCCTGCGGCATCACGCGCCAGCCGAGCGTTACGCGCTCCAGCTTCGCGTGGGCCAGTCCGGGCAGGTAGGCTGCGGCGTGCGCCAGCAGCTTCTCGCCGGTCTCCCGGCTCGCGTCTGTAGTCGGCGTGCCGCCAAAATCACTTCCGGTGACCACGCGCCCGTCGGGATTCTGTTTCATGTGCGCCTGCGGCCCGAGGGCCACGCGATCGAGCAGGCGAGCGGTGGGCGCGGCATGCGCCAGCACGCCGGGCGAATCCTTCAGAGGCACGCGCACATCCGCCATCGCCGCCAGGCGCGGCGTGTCCACGCCGGAAGCGAGCACTAGCGCGTGCAGCTCAAAGCGTCCCTCGGACGTTTCCACCGCACTCACGCGGTTGCCGGAGCGCACCAGACCCGTCACCTCGCAGGGATACAAGGTCCGCGCGCCGAGTTGTTTGGCCTTCGCCAGGATGGTCTGGGTCACGTAGACCGGATCCACGGTGCCTTCCCGCTCGCAGAAGCTGGCCGCGGCCATCGAGCCGGGCCGCACAGAAGGCAGCAGCCGTCCGAACTCCGTCGCTTGCACCAGGTGCGCCGCATAGCCCCACTGCTGCGCGCGAATCACTTCTTTGCGCAGCGTATCGGCCTCCGCGCCCGCGGGATACCATTCCACACAGCCACCCCACTGAACTTTCAGCTCGCCGGAAAACTCCAGGTCCAGCCGCCGCCACCCGGCCATGCCCATCACGTTGAGGTCGTAGTAGCTGCGCGGCTCCTTCGAATACGTGGAGTTGATCCAGGCGAATGAGTTCGCCGTAGCGCCCGCGGCGGGCCGCGTCTTTTCACACACGGTCACCGAGACCCCGCGACGGATCAGGTGATAGGCGATCGAGGCGCCCACGATTCCGCCGCCGACCACCACGATGTGCGCTCGCGCGAAAGTGGGCAAACCCCAGGCGGTGCCCGGCAGCAGCGCCGCAGCGGACAGCCCGGCAGAGAGTTCTATGAAGTGACGGCGACGCATTGTGTGACGCAGAGCCGGCGTTACGAACCTAGCGCTGCGCTCTTTCCGTTTTCTTACGGCACGATCGAATCATCATCCACATCGCACACCCACGGCGAAAGCGCCGAGAAGCCCATCCCGATCGGCTGCCCCTCGGGGATTTCGGTCGGCGGCACGGCCTTCCAGTCCTTCGGGTCCTTCTGGAACTGGGCGATCCGCGCGGCAGCGAAGTAAAAGTGCGCGCGCTGCGCCGCGCCTGGCGCGGCAGACTGAGCGGCCACCCATTTGCGCAGCTCTTCCAGCTTCACGGCGGCTATGGCGCGTACCTGCGCGGGAGTCCTCTCATTGGCAGCAAGCGCGAATAGCTGTGCGAGCGCCACGTCATCCACGGTGCGTCCAACCTCGCCCACGTAACCCGCGCCTCGGGGAGATTTCCACGTGGCCGCGATCAGGCGGTCGATCACATCTTCCAGGCCGGGCAGCTTCGCATCCTCCGCGTGTCCCTCCACCAAACGTGCGGCTCGCTGCCCGTTCAGCAACAGGCCGACGACGTGGGTTGCCGCGGCCTCCGCGGGGGCCAGCGCGTCAAACGTGAGCCCCGTGTGGCCGCGGAAGTCTTCGCGATCCCGCCGGTAGGCCGGCGGCTTTGGCGGAATCAATCGCAGCAGCGGCTCAGGCAGGGCGAGCACGGCGGGATCGAGCGTGCGCAGCACGGCCTCCAGCGCACGCCGCTGCTCCTCGGCCGCCACGGGCGCAGCGGGTTTCTGCCCGTCGCCGCGCAGCGCAAACGTGTAGTCCACGCCGGCGATTTCTTTGATCGCCGCTTCCACCTGATAGCGATGGTAGAGGTAGATGGGCGCCAGCACATCCTCGAGCGTGGCCATCGGCGCGCCCACGCGGATGTTGCGTTCGGAGAAGCGCTTCAACGCTGCGGCGCGGATGGTCATCATGCGGTTCAATTCGTCCACGGCGTTGCTTCCGTTATCCCAGAGGTGGGCGATCGGGCTGGCGCTGCCCGGCGGACGCCCGTCCTGGTCCGTCAGGAACTTCAGGCCGCGCGTTCGCGCGTCGCGCAGAATGGCTTCCAGGCCCGACTTCTCGTCCGTGCCCGCGGGAAAATCCTGGTAGCCGTAGGCGATGGTCACTTTGTCCCATTCGCCGATGCCCGTAGCGTAGGCGTTCGAGAGGTCCGGCACGCCATCCGCTCCGAGCGTCACCAGCGGCTGCGGGTAGTCCATCACCGAAGCGCGGTTGGAAATGCTGGAGGCAAAATTGTGCTCCAGCCCCAGCGTATGGCCCACTTCGTGCGCCGCAAGCTGCCGCAGCCGCGCGAGCGACATGGCCAGCATCTGCGGCGGCACGGAACCATCGTCGCCATACGGCGCCAGCAGGCCCTCCGCGATCATGAAGTCCTGCCGCACGCGCAGCGAGCCGAGCGTCACCTGGCCTTTCAGGATTTCGCCGGTGCGCGGGTCCGTCACCCCGCCGCCGTAAGACCACCCGCGCGTGGAGCGGTGCACCCACTGGATCACGTTGTAGCGAATGTCCATGGGGTCCGCGCCTTCGGGCATCAGTTCCACCTGGAAGGCGTTCTTGTATCCGGCGGCCTCGAAGGCCTGGTTCCACCACCGCGCGCCATCGAGCAGCGCGCCGCGGATGGGTTCCGGCGCGCCGCGGTCCAGGTAATAGACGAGCGGTTCGACGGGTTCGCTCGCAGCCAGCGTCGGGTCTTTTTTCTGCAGGCGGTGGCGCGCGATAAAACGTTTGACGATCGGCTCGCTCACCGGCGTGGCGTAATCCAGATAGTCGATTCCGAAGTAGCCCGAGCGCGGATCGTAGCGGCGCGTGCGGTAGCCGGGATCGGGAAGTTTGTCGAACGAGTGGTGTTCCCGCACGGTCACCGATTGCGGCATGGGCGCCACCTGCTGCAGCCAGCCGCCGGGGTCGTCGCCGCCGAACGTCAGCGTCACTTCCACTTCCGTGTTCTTCGGAAAGTTTTTCGTGCGCGGCAGGTAGAAGGCGCAGCGCGACGCGTCCAGACGGAAGCTGCCCTGCTGCGTGCGGCGCAGCGTGCCGCTCACGTCGTGCGCGTCGCGCAGGAAGAACGCGGTCGCGTCCACGAGCACGTGCCCGTCCTCTTCCGCGGCCGCGTCAAAGCCCCAGATCACCGATTCCGCGAAAGAATCGCGCACGGCGCGGCGTTCGTCGGGATCGCTGCTCACCGCGCGGAACCCGTAATTCGATTCCACCAGCAGCACCTTCGGCCCGCTGCGCTCCCAGCGCACCACGCGCGTCGCGCCCAACTGCCCGCGGTCGAGCCCGATGTCGTTTGACCCAATGCCCGCCGGCAGCGACTCGATGTACAGGAACTCCGTGCCCCAGTCGCCGGCCTCGAGCCACATTTTTCCGGTTTTGGCGTCCCAGTAGAGCGGCACGTAGCCGGGCAGGCGTTCCATCCCCGCGGTTTTTGCGGTGATGGTGGCCGGCGCTGCCGGCGGCGATGCGGGCGCGGCGGGCGCCGGCGTGGCCTGCGCGTGCGCCGCGGTAGAAACGAACAGCAAAAGCAGAAGGAAAAGTCCGAGCCGCTTCATGAATGTCCTCCCCGAGATGCGCAGAACCTTTGAACAGGCTGAAAGATTTGTCAAGCGCCGAACATTTTGACCGCTCCAGCGGCGATGGCGTTTCTGTTTGTTGGCCGGTACTTTCCGGCGCCTGCCGCGCTGCCGGCCTGCTGCCGCGTGTTATAGTTAAGGCTCACAAATGAACACCACCATGCCCAAAGTGCGCATCTCCTGTGTGCAGTACCTGAATACTGCGCCGCTCGTGTGGGGCTTCACCCACGGGCCCCTCGTTGGCCGTTACGACCTGTCGTTCACTCTGCCGTCGCAATGCGCCGAGCAGCTCGCGCGCGGCGAGGTGGACGTGGCCATTATTCCGGCCATCGAGGCCCAGCGCATTCCCGGCCTGATCATCCTGCCGGGCATGTCGATCGCTTCGAAACAGGCCGTGCGCAGCCTGCTGGTTGTTTCCCGTGAGCCTATCGAACACGTGCAGCGCCTGGCGCTCGACACCAGCTCGCGCACCACGGTAGGGCTGGTGCGGCTGCTGGCCGGCGGCTGGTGGGCGCGCCGGGGAGCGCGCATCGAATTCGCGCCCGCGGCGCCCGATCTCGCCGCGATGCTCGCGGACCACGACGCGGCGCTCATTATCGGCGACCCCGCGTTGCGCCTGGCCGAGCGCCACGACGCGGGCGAGCCGCTATTGCCCGGCCGCAAACAGTTGCGCGTCTACGACGTCATTTCAGAATGGCGCGCCTGGACCGGGCGTCCCGGCGTCCTGGCCCTGTGGGCCGCGCGCAAGGAAGTGGTCACCCCGGAACTCGTGGCCGATTTCCAGGCCTCCAAGGAATACGGATTGGCGCATCTGTCGGAAATTGCCGCCAACGCCGCCGCCACTTTGGGCCTCCCGCAGGCGCATCTCGAGAGCTACCTCACAGACAACATCGACTACAGCCTGGACACCGACAATCGAGCCGGCTTGGAAGTGTTTTATCAGAAGGCCGCGGAGGCGCGGCTGATTCCGCAGGCGCGCACGTTGGAATTCGTAAGACCGCCGATCCCTGCATGGATTCGCAGGTGATCGCACCTCGCAAATTGCCGGTTGCCGCCGTCCCGAGCCCCGTGCAGCGGTGCGCGGGATATGCTTTCGCCGTTGCATTGGAGCAGGCATGAGCCTCTCGCATCAGGAAGCGCTCGATTTCCTCCAGTCAGACGACCTGCTGGGAATCGGCATGGCCGCCCAAGCCGTGCGCAACAAGAAGAACGATCCCCGCGTGGCCACCTACCAGATCGACCGCAACATCAACTACACGAATTTTTGCACGGAGTACTGCTCCTTCTGCGCCTTCTACCGTCCCATGGGCTCGAAGGAGGGTTACATCCGCACGATTGACGAGATGAGCCAGAAGATCGAGGAAATGCTGGCCCTGGGCGGAAACGGCGTGCTATTGCAGGGCGGCTTGCACGCGGACCTGAAAATCGAATGGTACGAAGACATGCTCAGGCAGCTCCACGCGCGCTACCCGCAGGTGCACCTGCACTGCTTCTCCGCGCCTGAGATCACCAATATCGCCGAGCTCTCCGGCCTGAGCCTGCACGACACGATTGCGCGCCTGCGCGACGCCGGCCTCGCCTCCATCCCCGGCGGCGGCGCGGAAATTCTGGACGACGAGGTGCGCCGGCGCATCTCGCGGCTCAAGTGCACCTCCGAGGAATGGGAGCAGGTACACCGCACGGCGCACGCGCTGGGCCTGCGCACCACGGCCACCATGATGTTCGGCTGCGGCGAGGAGCCGCGGCACCGCGTGAACCATCTGGAACGCGTCCGCCGCCTGCAGGAAGACACCGGCGGCTTCACCGCCTTCATCCCCTGGATTTTCGCGCCAGACAATACGCCGCTCGGAAAGAAAGTGCCCGAAGCGACGGCCGTGGACTATTTGAAGATGCTGGCCCTCAGCCGCCTGTACCTGGACAATATCGACCATATCCAGACGAGCTGGCTCACGCCGGGCATCAAAGTCTGCCAGGTGGGACTGCAATTTGGCGCAGACGACGTGGGCAGCATCCTGATCGAAGAAAACGTGGTCTACGCCGCCGGCGTGCGCAACCGCACCAACGAGGCTGAGCTGCGCCGCATCATCACCGATGCCGGCTACATGCCCGCGCAGCGCGACACGCTTTACCGCTCCTACGTTCTGAAGAATTAGCGCCGTGGCTCATTCCTGTTTTCGGCCCGACCGGAGCGCCTGTGGTCATCCCGAGTGGAGCGAGGGACCTGCTTCCGGGTGGGCGCTGCCGGCTCCTCACTTTTCCGTACTGCGAGCTGCCGCTGCGCTGTTCCTGGTAATTCTCGGCGCCGCGTTACCGCTCGCCGCCCAGCGGCGGAAAGATTTCTCCACCCCCACGCCGCTCCCAGCCGGCAGCACCCTCATCGTCGGTTTCGTGGGAGGGAATGAAAGCTGGAACGACGTGAGCCGTCCTCCGGCGCAGCTCGCCGCGCGACTCCGCGCGCTCGCCCTTCCGGGCGTCTACGTGGAAGTAGCCGAACCCGCGCGCCGCGGCGAGGTGCTCAAACTGATCGAAGCTGCTACCGCCCGGGATTCGAGGGGACGCTGCACAGCCGCCGGCTGCCGCGACCTTCACATCCTCTTATATGGCGGCAATGCAGGCGCCGCCGCAGCAGTAAAGCTGGCGCGCGAGCTGCGGAAACTAAACCTTTCCGTCGTCCTAACCGTTCAGGTGGACAACGCAAGCGCGAGCGACGCCGCAATCCCCCCGAACGTGGCCC
>DATFZR010000236.1:0-11515 GCA_035314265.1 Candidatus Acidiferrales bacterium | reverse complement strand
GTGCTACCTGCCTGCGCGGCGAGCCACGCGGGTGGATCCGCTGGTGGCGCTCAGATACGAGTGACTGGTGTTTGGTGACTGGTGAAAACCAGGGCCGGACACTCGCTACGCGGCGGCGATCGAGGGTTTATTTTTCACCAGCCACAACCAGTCATCAGTCAGCAGTCACGGGTCACCGCATTGGAGGCAGGCTTATGGAGACACTCCGGCAGGACATTCGTTACGCATTGCGCATGATGCGCAAATCGCCGGGATTTACCGTGGTGGCGATCCTGACGCTGGCGCTGGGGATTGGCGCGAATACGGCCATCTTCAGCGTGGTGAATGCCGTGCTCCTGCGGCCGCTGGCGTATCCGCAGGCGGGCGGACTGGTGTTCCTGACGGAATGGTCGGAGCGCATTCCGGATATGAGCTTCTCCATGGCGGATTTCGCGGATCTGCGAGCGACGAACACGGTCTTTGAAAACATGATGGCCTACCGGACCGAGAACAGCGTGCTTACAGGCCACGGAGATCCGGAACGCCTGCGCCTGCGCGAAGTGACCGCGAGCTATTTCCCCACGATGCGCGTGCGAGCCATGATCGGCCGCGAGCTGAGGCCGGAAGAAGACAGGCCGGGTGCGGAGCCCGTGGTGCTGCTTGGAAAAGGATTCTGGCAGCGGCATTTTGGCGGTGACGCGGGCGCGATCGGCCGGCAGATGACGCTCGACGGCGAGACATACACGATCATCGGCGTCGTGGACAACTCCAGATTCCACGGGTCCTGGCGGAATATGGACGCGTTCCGCTCTCTGTGGCGATTTGAAGACCGCGACGGAGGCGCTGCGCGGCGCGGAGAGCACCCGGGAATTTACTCAGTGGCTCGGCTGAAACCGGGCGTGACCGTAGCCCAGGGACTGGCGGAAATGAGGAGCATCGCGGACCGGCTGGCGCAGAAATATCCGGACACGAACAAAGGACACAGCGCGACCGTGATTCCGTTGCTTGACGCTTACGTGGAAGACGTCCGGCCGCCGCTGCTGGTGCTGCTGGTAGCCGTGGGACTCGTGCTGCTGATCGCCTGCGGCAACATCGCCAACCTGCTGCTGGCGCGCTCGACGCAAAGGTTCCGCGAACTGGCCGTGCGGCGCGCGCTGGGGGCGGAACCCTGGCGGCTGGTGCGGCAATCGCTCACGGAGAGCGTGGTGCTTTCGATCACCGGAGGCCTGCTGGGGGTGGCGCTCGCGCTGGCGGCGCTGAAAGGCCTGGAGCAATTGTCCATTGCCTCGGTGCCGCGGCTCAATGAAACGTCGCTCGACCACACGGTGCTGCTGTTCAGCTTCCTGCTGTCGGTGGCCACCGGATTAATCTTCGGCACGTTCCCCGCGTGGCACGTATCCCGCACGGACGTGCAGAAAGCATTGCGTGAAGGCGCCCGCGGCGGGCGAGGCACCGGAGGCCGGCTGCGCAGCGTGCTGGTGGCGTCAGAGGTGATGCTCTCGCTCGTGCTGCTGGTGGGCGCGGGGTTGATGTCCAAGAGCCTATACCGGGTGTTGCATGCGGACGGCGGCTACGACGCGTCGCACGTTACGGCTGCCAAGTTTACTCTGCCGGAGGCGGACTACCACGACCGAGCGAAGGTTCGCGAGTTCGTCCGGCTGGTGGTGGAGAAAGTGCAGGCGCTGCCGGGCGTGGAGTCCGCCGGCTTCAAAAATCCGCTGTTCGGCGGCAGTCAGAACGGCGTTGTAGCCGGGGACAGGCCCATACCTCCGAAGGATCAAATCGAGTCCACGGACCTTGGCCGGGTCACACCGGACGCCATGCACGCCATGGGAATCCGCTTGCTCAGTGGACGCTTCTTTACGGAACGCGACAACGAGAACGCTCTTCCGGTCTGCATCATTGACGAGACCCTGGCGCAACATTTCTGGCCGGGACAGGACGCCGTCGGCAAGCTGGTGGGTGTGGACCAACCGGCTGCGCCGGGACAGCCGCCACCGTACAGAACGGTGGTGGGCGTGGTGGCGCACGTAAAGAACTACGGCGTGGACCAGCCCTCGCGGTTCGAAGCGTATGTACCGAACGCACAGCAACCGGGTATGGGCGGCTCCCTGGTGGTCCGCTCGACGGTGGCGCCGGAAGCGCTGGCGCAGAGCCTGCGCGCCGTGATGCGCCAGGTGGATCCCAACGTCCCCCTGTTCGACATCCGCGAACTAGAAGACGTGGTGGCGGAGAATACGGCGCCGCGGAGACTCTCCGTGATGCTGATTTCGTCGTTTGCCGGGTTGGCGCTCCTGCTGGCGGCCCTGGGAATTTACGGGGTGATTTCCTACGGCGTGACGCAACGGACGCACGAACTCGGGTTGCGCGTGGCGGTGGGCGCGCAGCGGGCAGACATCCTGCGACTGGTGGTGGGTCAGGGTGCGCGCGTAACGGGCATCGGCCTCTTGGCCGGCCTCGTGGCGTCAGTGGCGCTGGCGCCGGTGATTTCCGGACTGCTCTTTGAGGTCAGTCCGTTTGACCCGGAGGCGCTGGGCGGCGTGTCTGTGTTGCTCATGTTGGTGGCGCTTCTCGCGTCTTATCTACCGGCGCGGCGGGCGGCGCGGACAGACCCTATCGTTACGTTACGGTACGAATGACAGTGGCCAGCGGCCAGTGAAGAGTAGATCCCTCACCGGCACACTGCGCCGGTTCGGGATTGACAGTCGCTGAGGTGGAGGCTGAATGGAATCGCTCTGGAAAGATGTTCGATTTGCGCTGCGCACGCTAGGGAAGAATCGCGGGTTCACGCTGGCAGCGGTGGTGACGCTGGCAATCGGTATTGGCGCCACGACTGCGGTGTTCAGCATCGCCTATGGCGTTCTCTTGCAGGCGCTGCCCTATCCGCGTCCGGACAGGCTGGTGGCGGTTTCTCAGATCGACCCGAAGGGGCGCCTCGGGAACATGTCTGACCCCAACTTCCGCGATCTGCACGAACAGAACCACAGCCTTGCCGCCATGGCCGTATATAACGATGACGTGTTCTCCGTGGCGGGAGGCAGCGAGCCGGTGCGCGTGGGCGGCGCGTACGCAGGGCGCGATTTCTTCGACGTTCTGGGCGTGCATCCGGTATTGGGCCGCGGCTTTGCCCCGGAGGAGCTGCATGAGGGCGCTCCGCCTGTCGCCCTGGTGAGCTACGAATACTGGACGCGCTACCTGGGGAGCGATCCGAATCTGGAAGCGCACCGTCTGCTGATCAGCGGCCAGTCCGTCAGCGTGGTAGGCGTGATGCCGCGCGGGTTTTCGTTTCCGCCGGACACGATGGTGTGGACGCCACGCGAGCTATTTCCGGAGCTTCCGAGCCGCACCGCTTTGAACTGGCAGGTGGCCGGACGCCTGAAGGATGGCGTTACGGTGGAGCAGGCCCGCGCGGACCTCGGCGCCATCGCGCGCCGCCTCAAGGAACAATTCCGCGACGACACGTGGATGAGCGATGCGGCCGTCGTGCCGATGATCGATCAAATGGTGGGAAGCGCTCGCCTGGCACTGGTCGTGCTAATGGGCGCCACGGGAGCGCTGCTCCTGCTGGCCTGCGCCAACGTGGCGGGCCTGCTGCTCGCGCGTACCGTCGGGCGCCGCAGGGAACTGGCGGTGCGAGTGGCGCTGGGGGCGACGCGCTGGCGCGTGACCCGGCAGCTCCTGATGGAATCGCTGTGTCTTGCGCTTGCGGGCGGGGCGTTGGGCGTGCTGCTCGCCTACTGGGGTGTGCAGACCATTATCGTCTCGGCGGGGGCGCAACTGCCGCGCGCCGGCGAAATCCAGATGAGCTGGCCGGTTGTGTTCTTTGCGGTGGCCGCGTCCCTGTTGACGGCTGTGGCCATCGGGCTCGGCTCAGCATGGAAGGCCACGCGCACCGATCCACAGGACTCCCTCGGCGACAGCCAGCGCGGCGGCACGGAAGGCCGCTCACTGCAGCGTTTGCGTGGCGGGCTGGTGATTTCTCAGTTGGCGGTTTCGCTCGTACTGCTGGCCGGCGCCGGACTTCTGGCGCGCAGCTTTCTGCTGCTTCTGGACGTACAGCCGGGATTCCGCGTGAAGAATGTCCTGACCGTCGGGGTTGCGCTCGAGTCCTCAGATGATCCACAGGCTGGGCCACGCCGCGCCGCGTTGATGGGCCGCCTGCTCGAGCGGTTGGGCGCCTTGCCGGGAGTCGAGGACGCGGGTGTTGTGAGCACCGTGCCGCTGGGCGCCGACAACCGCAACGGCACCTTTCTGGTGATGGCTCCGGGAGAGGAGTTGAAGGACCCAAGTGATTTCGAGAGGCTCTTTCGAGAGCCCTCGCGCACGGGCACCGCGTTCTATCGTGTGGCCAGCGAGGGCTACTTCCGCGCCATGGGAATTCCGCTCGTGCGCGGCCGCATGTTCAACGAGCGCGATGTGGCGGATGCCCCGCACGCCGCGGTGATCAGCGAATCCCTGGCGCGCGCCCAGTGGCCCAATCAGGACCCCATCGGCCGCCTCATTGAGTTCGGCAATATGGATGGAGACCTGCGGGTGCTCACCGTTGTGGGAGTTGTGGGCGACGTACACGAGCGGGGTCTCGATCATCCGGCGCCGCCCGCACTCTACGGCGACTACCGGCAGAGGCTGCGAGGCGGGAGTGAATTTACGATCGTGCTCCATACGCGGACGGGTGCGGCCACCTTTGCGGGGGCCGCTCGAAATGCGGTTCGCGAGATCGACCCGTCTTTGCCGCCGCGTATAGAGACCATGGAGCAGGTTCTCTCCACGTCACTGGGCGGCAGAACCTTCAACCTGGTGTTGCTGAGCCTGTTCGCAGGGGCGGCGTTGCTGCTGGCGGCGACGGGAGTCTACGGCCTGCTGGCGTACACGGTGGCGGCGCGCACGCGCGAGCTGGGCGTACGCATAGCTCTCGGAGCGGCGCCGGGGGACGTGCTGCGGATGGTCCTGGGCGGCGGCGCGCGCCTGGCCGCGTGGGGAATGGCCGCCGGCCTGGCCGGCGCGCTGGCACTTTCTCGCGTGATCGGGGGGCTGCTTTATGGCGTGCAGCCTTACGACCCGGTGACGCTGGCCGGCGTGTGCGTGCTGTTGGGCGGAGTGACGCTTGTGGCGTGCTACCTGCCTGCGCGGCGGGCCGCGCGGGTGGATCCGCTGGTGGCGCTTAGACACGAATAGGTGACTGGCGGTTGGTGACTGGTGACTGGTGAAAACCGGACGTCGTGGCCGGCGCTTGGTTTTCACCGGTCACCAACCACCAGTTACCGGTTTCAGGAGACCGAACATGGAAATGCTGCTTCGCGATATTCGCCACGCGTTCCGCATGCTGCGGCGAGCGCCCGGGTTCACCGTGGTGGCCGTGATGACGCTGGCGCTGGGGATTGGGGCGAACACCGCCGTATTTTCCATCGTCAATGGCGTGCTGCTGCGGCTGCCCTACCCGAAGCCGGACCAACTGATGTTGGTGTCGAACACTTACCCGGATTCCGGCATCACGCCGGGTTCGTATCCGGATTTCCTCGAGTGGAGAAAGCAGGCGAATAACTTCCAGGCGCTGGGAGCCATCGCTTCGAACAACTTCACGCTGCTGGGGCGCGGTGAGCCGCGGCGCATCCCCGGGGCGTTCATCTCCGAAGGGTATTTTGCGATGCTGGGGATCCATCCGGTCCTGGGGCGCGAGCTAAACGCGGAGGAGCACACCGCCGGAGGCGCTCCCGCCTGCGTGATCAGCCGCGAATTGTGGCGGCGCGAGTTCGGCGGCGGCGCAGACGCGCTCGGCAAGTCGTTGGCGCTCAACGGAAAGGAATACACCATCGTCGGCGTGATGCCGACAGTGACCCCAGATTTTCTCTCGCGACGCGAGGTCTGGATTCCGCTGGAGCCCCACCCGCCTTACGACCGCCACGGCACGAATTACCTCCGCGTCGTGGGCAGGCTTAAGCCAGGCGCCACGCCAGAGGGTGCGCGGAAGGAGTTGGACGTCATTCAGGCCGCGATCAACAAACAGTTTCCGATGAACGAACACGGAATCGATGTGGGACGTGTGGACACCGCGCTGCTCGGAGACATCAGACCGCTCCTGCTGACGCTGTTCGCCGCCGTCGCTTTCGTTCTGCTGATTGGGTGCGTGAACCTGGCTAACATGCTGCTGGCCCGGGGCACAGGCCGTGCGCGTGAATTTGCCATCCGCCGCTCGCTCGGAGCTACGCGCGCCATGCTGGTGCGGCAGGCGCTCGTAGAGAGCCTGCTGATCTCCCTGCTGGGTGGGGCCGTGGGTATCCTGCTGGCCTACGGGGGCGCGAATTCGGTGATGCCGTATCTGCCGTCGAACCTTCGGCCGGACGCGTTGAGTCTGGATCCCCGGGTTCTGCTGTTCACGCTGGCCGCATCGCTCGCGGCAGGATTGGCTTTTGGCCTCGTGCCCGCATTGCGTGTATCCGGGGGAGACGCCAAAACGTCTCTAAAGGAAGGCACCCAGCAGGCCGGGGAGACCCGCGGAAACCGGCGGCTCCGCGCCGTTCTGGTGGCCGGAGAGGTTGCGCTGGCCACGGTACTGGTGTCTGGAGCGTCGCTTACAATGATCAGTCTCTATCGTGTTCTCCACGCGAGCCCGGGATTCAACGCACTGGGGCTGGCCACGATGCAGGTGCCTCTTTCCTCCGTGCGCTACCCGGATGGTGCCGCGCAGCTCCGTTTCTTCCAGAACCTCGTCGAGCGCGTACGGGCGATACCCGGCGTGCAATCCGCGAGCGCCACGGCCTTCGTTCCTTTTGGGCCCGGGGGACAAACCGGGGATTTCGAATACGAGGCCCCGGGGCACAAGGCTTTTCCGCCTGGGCACAGCCCGTTCGCGGAGGATCACTTCGTGCTTCCGGGCTACTTCCGCACGATGCAGATTCCCTTGCTGCGTGGCCGCGACTTCGATGGGCACGACCGCAAAGACGCCCCGAAGGTTGCGATCATCAACGAGAGCATGGCGCGAAGGCTCTGGCCCGGCGAGGATGCCGTTGGAAGACGCATTCAGATTCTCGGCGACTGGCAGGAAGTGATTGGCGTCGCCGCCGACGTGCGGCCCGGCAGCCTGACGCTCCCAGCGGAGCTGCAGGTCTACCTCTGCGCGCAGCAGTACCCATCGGACGACATGGCCATCGTTCTTCGCGCCGCCGGTGATCCGTTAGCCGCCGCGTCTGCGGCAAAAGCGGCGGTGTTTGCTCTCGATCCGATGCAGCCCGTCTCAAACGTAAGCTCGCTCGGCCTGTTGATTGACGGCTCGCTCGTTGGCGCGCGCGCGTCTACGGTGATGTTCGGGGTGTTTGGGTCGCTGGCGCTGCTGCTGGCGAGTATCGGCGTCTACGGAGTCACCGCGTACTCGGTGAGCCGCCGCGTCCGGGAGTTTGGCATACGCATGGCGCTGGGTGCGGAGCAGGGGGACATTCTGCGGCTGGTGGTGGGAACGGATCTTCGTGTGGTGGCGGCGGGAATGGCGGTGGGAATTGCAGCAGCACTGCCGCTGGGCAAATTCCTGCGCCATCTGTTGTTCAGCGTTTCAGAGGCAGACCCGGCGTCTTCGCTCGTGGCGGTGATGGTGCTCGGCGGGGTCGCGCTGCTGGCGATGTATTTGCCCGCACGGCGGGCCGCGCGGGTGGATCCGCTGGTGGCGCTCCGGTACGAGTGACTGGCGATCGGTGACTGGTGGAGGAAGAGACTGCATGACGGGCCACTGGCGCCGGGGCGGAAGACACCAGACACCAGTAACGAGTCACCAGTCACGGGAGTGAGCCACCAGTCACCGGAATGAGTCAGGCTAAGAATTGAAGGGGAGTCAGAATGGACACGATCTGGCAGGACATTCGCTACGCGCTGCGCGTGCTTCGCAAATCGCCAGGTTTTACGCTGGTGGCGGTGCTGACGCTGGCGCTGGGCATCGGCGCGAACACCACGATATTCACGGTGGTGAACGCGGTGCTGCTGCGCCCGCTGCCCGTGCAGGATCCGGAACGGCTCGTGGCCGTGCTGGGCACGGACGCGAAGAACAGCACGAAGCAGCAGCAGTTCCTGCCCATGTCCTACCTGAATTACAAAGACCTGCGCGACAAAAACGAAGTGCTCACGGGCATGGCGGCCTTTACCGGCGTGAACGTGAACCTTTCCGGCGCGGGAAATCCGGAGCAGTTGAACGCCACGCTGGCGAGCGGCAATTATTTTGACGTGCTGGGCGTGCACGCCGCCGTGGGCAACACCTTCGATGCCGAACAGGCCAAAAAGCCGGGCGGCTATCCGGTGGTGGTGATGAGCTACGGGCTGTGGCAGCGGCGGTTCGGCGGAGACCGCTCGATCGTCGGAAAACCAATCACGCTCGATCAGGCGCCGTTTACGGTGATCGGCGTGACCCCGAAAAGCTTTCAGGGCACGTTTATCGGCGGCGCGCCCGATTTGTGGATTCCGGACGCCATGCACGACCAGGTGCTGACCGGCCTGATGAAGGACTTTTTTCTCCAGCGGCGGCCACTGATCATGTTCGCGTTCGGGCGGCTGAAATCCGGAGTGAGCCTGCAACAGGCGCAGGCGAATTTGCAGATGGTGGCCGCGCAGCTCGCCAGGGAATATCCCAACGAGAATGAAGGACGAAACGTGTACCTGCTGCCGATCGCGCAGACCACCGTGGGCGCCAACGGGCGCGAGCTGATCGTGCAGGCCGGCGCGCTGCTGATGACGGTGGTGGGACTCGTGCTGTTGATCGCTTGCGCCAATCTGGCCAACCTGCTGCTCGCGCGCGCCTCAAACCGGCGCCGGGAGCTGGCCGTGCGCATGTCTCTGGGCGCCACGCGCGCGCGCCTGGTAACCCTGATGATGACGGAGAGCCTGCTGCTTGTGCTCTTGGGCGGCGGCGCGGGACTGGCCATTTCCCTGGGTTTCCGCAGCGCGCTCATGGCTTTCCGGCCGCCGTTCCTGAATCCAGGCGACATTGACCTGAGCATGGACTCGCGCGTGCTGTTCTTCACGCTGGGCGTGGCCGTGGCCACGGCGCTGGCCTTCGGCGTCTTGCCCGCATGGCAGGCGGTGCGCTTCAGCCTGAACGAAACTCTCAAAGAGGGCGGCGGGCGCTCCGGCACGGCCGGCGGGCGCCACAATGTGCGCAGCGTGCTGATCGTGATTGAAGTGGGGCTTTCGGTGATCGCGCTGATCGGCTCGGGGCTTTTCCTTTCCAGCCTGCACAATGCGCAGCAGATCGATCCCGGCTTCGAAACGAAAAGCATGGTGGTGATGAACTTCGACCTGGGCGCGCAGAACTACACGCGTCCGCAGGGAGAGGATTTTCACCGCCGGCTGATGGAGCGCCTGCGCGCGATTCCCCAGGTGCGTGAAGCTTCGCTGGCTTCCACCGGTCCTCTGGCGGGCGGATTCTCGCGCACGGTGTTCCCGGAAGGCGTGGACGCGACCGACCGGCGCAACGGAATCCTTACCGCCGTCAATCAGGTGGACACGGAGTACTTCAAGACCTCGGGCACATTCATCCTGCGGGGCCGGGAGTTCGCGGATACGGACCGCGAGGGAGCGCCGATGGTGGCCGTGGTGAACCAGGCGTTCGTGGATAAATTCTTTCCTAACCAGGAGCCCGTCGGGAAAAGATTCCGGTGCTGGGGCGAAGCGTGGATTCTGGAAATCGTGGGCGTGGCGCGCACGGCGAAGCTGAACACGCTGGGCGAAGACCCCACGCCGGCTTTCTACCTTCCGCTTCTCCAGCACTACTCGCCCAACGTGACTCTGCACATCCGCACGGCGGGCGACCCCATGGCCGCGCTGCCCTTGGCGCGTTCTGCGGTGCAGGAAATGGATAAACAGCTGCCGCTCGTCCAGGTGCAGACGATCACGCAGGTGCTAGACCAGGCGCTGTGGGCGGCGCGCTTCGGCGCGTCGTTGCTGCTCGTATTTGGCATGCTGGCGCTCACCATTGCCGCCATCGGGATTTACGGCGTGATGTCTTACACAGTGCAGCAGAGGCAGCAGGAGATGGGCATCCGCATGGCGCTCGGGGCGCAGAAGAGCGACGTGATGCGGATGGTGCTCGGCCAGGGGCTGTGGCTGGCGGGCTTGGGTTCCGCGGTGGGCCTGCTGCTGGCCTTTCTGATGGCTCGAGCCGTCTCCGCACTGCTCTTTGGCGTGCGTGCGCTCGATCCCATGACGTTCACCGGCGTGCCGGTTCTGCTGATTGCCGTGGCGCTGCTGGCCTGCTATCTCCCGGCCCGTCGGGCCACAAAGGTGGACCCCATCGTGGCGCTGCGGTACGAGTGAAGCGTTGGTGAGGGACGTGTGACGAGCGCCGCGGAAGGCGACGAAGCGCAATTCCGAGTCAAAACGATACAATAGAGCTTGCCGGACGCCCGGCTTTCGGTCTCCAGGAGAACAGATGATTCAAATGCGAGGAGTGGAAAAATCCTACCCGGTGGGTGCAGGACGCACCTGGGTGCTCCGGCGGATTGACGTGGACATCCGCGAGGGTGATTTCATCACCATCATGGGGCCGTCCGGGGCGGGGAAGTCCACGCTGATGGCCATCCTGGGCATGCTGGATAGCGCGTGGGAGGGCGAGTACAACTTTTTCGAATACACGGTGCACAAAATGAAGCCGCAGCAGCGCGTGGAGCTGCACAAACGCTTCATCGGCTTCGTCTTCCAGCAATACCACCTGCTCGACGACCTGACCGTGGCGGAGAATCTGGACCTGCCGCTCTCCTATCGCGACCTGAAGAAATCCGAGCGGCAATCGATTGTGGCGGATACGCTCGACCGCTTCCAGATCGTGGGGAAGAAGGACCTGTATCCCAGCCAACTCTCCGGCGGCCAGCAGCAGCTGGTGGCCGTGGCGCGCGCCGTGATCGGCAACCCGAAACTGATACTGGCCGACGAGCCCACCGGCAGCCTGCACTCGAGCCAGGGAAAAATGATCATGGACATGATGCTCGAGCTGAACCGCCAGGGAACCACCATCATCCAGGTGACCCACAACGAGAACTGGGCGGCCTACGGCAATCGCATGATCCAGTTGCTGGACGGCTGGATCGTCCCCGTGGAAGAGAAGAAAGGCGTGACGCGGGAGCCCTGACTGGTTTCTCTCATTCCTTCCCGCCCTGCGGGGATAAGATAGCCAACCCATGCAGCGTTCATCCGCTCCCGCTCCCCGAGTGCTCGTCGCCGACGACCAGGCAGACGTTCGCGAAGCCGTGCGCCTGCTGCTGAAGGGCGAAGGGATGGAATCCGACAGCGTGGCCTCGCCCAACGCCGTGGTCACCGCGCTCGACACGCGCGAGTACGACGCCATCCTCATGGATTTGAACTACACGCGCGACACCACCTCGGGACAGGAAGGCCTCGACCTGCTCACGCGCATCCAGACCCTGGACAGCGGCCTTCCCGTAATCGTGATGACCGCCTGGGGCAGCGTGCAGGTGGCCGTGGAAGCCATGCGCCGCGGCGCGCGCGACTTCGTGCAGAAGCCGTGGGACAACGCCCGCCTCTTGGCCATCCTCCGCACGCAAAT
>DATFZR010000235.1:0-2729 GCA_035314265.1 Candidatus Acidiferrales bacterium | reverse complement strand
ATCAGCGTGACCAGCCAAATCGGCCGCGGCTCCGTCTTCAGCTTCACCCTGCCCATGGACCGCACGCCAGTGGCCCCGGCGGAGCGCCCCCTGGTGGAAAGGGCATGACCTCCGCGAAAATTCTGGTGGTGGACGACGCGCCGCAAGTGCGCCGCGTGATGCGCACATCGCTCTCCGCCCAGGGATATACCGTGTATGAGGCGCGCAACGGGGAGGAGGCGCTGGCTGGCCTGCGCAGCACGCCGCCGGACCTGATCCTTCTCGACGTGAACATGCCGGGCATGGACGGCTTCGCCGCCTGCCGCGAAATCCGCAACAGTTCCCAGGTGCCCATCATCATGCTCACCGTGCGCAGCGCCGAACGCGACAAGGTGGCCGCGCTCGACGCCGGCGCCGACGATTACGTGGTGAAGCCGTTCGGCATGCCTGAACTGCTCGCCCGCATCCGCGCGGCCCTGCGCCGCAGCAGCCCTGGCGACGATCCGCCCGCCCTTGTGACCAGCGATCTAAGCATTGATTTTGCCGCGCGGCGCGTGTCTGCGCGCGGAAACCAGGTGCACCTGACGCCGAAGGAGTTCGACCTGCTCCGGCAGCTCGTGGCCGGGCAGGGGAAGCCCGTATCGCACCGGCGCCTGCTGCAATCTGTGTGGGGGCCCGACTACGGGGACGAAACGGAATACCTGCGCGTGGTGGTGAATCAGCTCCGAAGGAAAATCGAGCCCGACCCCGCGCACCCTCGCTACATCCTTACCGAGCCCTGGGTGGGCTATCGTTTCGAGCCGCCACGCGACCCGAAGGCGAGGCCGGGCACGCCGGCCTCCTCGTGATTCGCCGGAGAAGGCTGCGCGGCTGCAGAGGCGCAATTCAAAGGCGCACTGCGAAGGCCACTGCGAAAGCCACTGAGAAGGCGCAATTCAAAGGCCCACGGTCAGAAAATCGCTGACCGTGGCTACCGCGGCCTTGGTGGTTCTATTGTTCGTGGGTGCCGCTTCTGGTAGTCTCCGCATCAACGACGGTTGTAATCGTCTTCTTGGAGGTGCGGGCTCATGGCATTTTGCGCGAAGTGCGGTGCCCAGGTTGCCGCGGGAACCGCATTCTGCCCGAGTTGCGGCGCTCCGCAGTCCGCTTCGAGCGGGGGAGGCTCGGCAGGCTCGGCGGGCGCGGCCGGCTCCGGCCTGGAGCAGAACCTAGCCGGGTTGCTCTGCTACGCGGGGTTTTGGATTACCGGTATCATCTTCTTACTGATTGACAAGCGTCCCTTTGTACGCTTCCACGCCGCGCAGTCCCTGGTTCTCTTCGGTGGCTTGCATGTTGTCCGTTACATTCTGCTCAGGATCCTGTTCATGGTCTTCGGTTTTGGCGGAATCTTTTTCTTCGGATCGGTTGCCGTGTTGATTGCCGACCTCATCGGTCTCGCAGCTTTCATTCTCTGGATTTTTTGCATGGTGAAGGCCTACCAGGGTGAGCGATTCAAGCTTCCTTTCATCGGGGATATCGCCGAGAGTATCGCCGGGAAATAGTCCCGGCGCCGCCGCTAAGGGACGCGCATGCCCGGAATCTCGCGCAGAAGACTGCTGAAGACGCTCTCCGCCGGAGCCGGCGCTCTGGCTCTTGGGCGCCTCACCCCCGCAGGCGTTCCCCTGCAAAACGCGCATTCGGATCGCATGCCCCCATTCACGGGCCCTGGAGCCAACCCTTACTGGACCTCGGTCGGCCCCATGGCCACGTATCCGCAGAAGGTTCCCCTCGTACTGCTCACCGACCGCCCGATACAGCTCGAAACGCCGCGGAATTTCTTCCTCACTCCGTTCACTCCCAACGATGCTTTCTACGTCCGCTGGCACCTCGACGAAATTCCCACCACTGTGGACCTGGCCGAGTGGCGCCTGGAAGTGGCCGGCAACGTGGAGAAACCGTTGAAGCTCACGTTTGCCGAGATGCTTTCGCGCTTCCATCCCGTGAGCGTGGCCGCCGTAAACCAGTGCTCCGGCAACAGCCGCAGCCGCCTGCAGCCGCGCGTGGCCGGAGGCCAATGGGGCAATGGCGCCATGGGCAACGCCATGTGGACGGGCGTGCGCCTGGCCGATGTGCTCCAAGCCGCGGGAGTGAAGCCGGGTTCCGTTCAGGTGCAGTTTCAGGGAATGGAACGCGGCAAGGGCCACGAAGGGCTGGGCTCCAACGCATTCCTGAAGTCGCTCGACCTCTCGAATCCCGTGATTGAAGAATGCGTGCTGGCCTACGAAATGAACGGCGAGCCGCTGCCCATGCTCAACGGTTTCCCCTTGCGTCTTGTGGCGCCCGGCTACTTCGCCACGTATTGGATGAAGGCGCTCACCAACATCCGCGTGCTCGATAAGCCCGACGAGAATTTCTGGATGAAGACCGCCTACCGCGCGCCCGACACGCCGCGCGGCTCCATCACACCGGAAGAAGCGAAGGCCGGCGCCGTGAAAACCGTTCCGATGGGCCGCATGCCCGTCCGGTCCTTTCTCATCTCGCCGGGAGGCGACTCCAAGGTGCCGCTGGGCATGAGCGTTACGCTGCGGGGCATCGCCTTCAGCGGATACGGGCGCGTGACGCGCGTGGACGTTTCGGAAGACGACGCGAAAACCTGGGCGACGGCGCGCCTGGGCGAAGACTACGGCCCTTACAGTTTCCGCACCTGGGAATTCCTGTGGAAGCCGCGCCGCGCGGGCGCGCACACCCTTGCCGTTCGCGCCACCGACGAG
>DATFZR010000234.1:0-3108 GCA_035314265.1 Candidatus Acidiferrales bacterium | reverse complement strand
ACCTCATTGAAGAACGGCGCAGAGAACGCGCGGCGCACCCCGGGCAGCTTTTCGAATTCGGCGGTGGCGTAGCGGGCTTTGGCCAGGTTCTGCCCGGCCATCTCGCGGAGTCCTTCCTTGCCCAGCAGGGAGAGGTGCATGGTGACGGCGAGAGCGCAGAGGGCCTGGTTGGTGCAAATGTTCGACGTGGCCTTCTCGCGGCGGATGTGCTGCTCGCGAGTGGCCAGGGTGAGCACGAAGCCGCGGCGTCCTTCCGCGTCGGTGGTTTGTCCGGCGAGGCGGCCGGGCATCTGGCGCACGAACTTTTCGCGCGTGGCGATGACGCCGGCAAACGGCCCGCCGAAGCTGGGCGCGAGGCCCAGGCTCTGCGCTTCCATGGCGACGATGTCCGCTTCCACGGGCGGGCGAACGGCGCCGAGGGCGACGGCCTCGGCAACCGCAACAACGAGCAACGCCCCCGCGCCGTGCGCGAGCGAGGCGAACGCGGGAACGTCTTCGAGCGCTCCGAGAAAATTCGGCGATTGGAGAACGACGGCGGCAGTCGCGTCGTTGACGAGCGCGCGTGTTGCGGCCGGATCGGTGTGGCCGCTCTTTGGGTCGAATGCGGCTTCGGCTACTTCCAGATCCAGGTGAGCGGCGTAGGTGTCTACCACCTGGCGATATTCCGGGTGCAGCGCGCGGGAGACGACGAGGCGGCGGCGTCCGGTGAGGCGCACGGCCATCATCGCGGCTTCCGCCGTGGCCGTGGAGCCATCGTACATCGAGGCGTTGGCCACTTCCTGCCCGGTAAGCTGGCACATCATGGTCTGGAATTCGAAGATGGCCTGGAGCGTGCCCTGGCTGATCTCCGCCTGATAGGGTGTGTAGCTGGTGAGGAATTCGCCGCGCTGGAGCAGGGAATCGGCCGCGACGGAGCGGAGATGGTTGTAGACGCCCGCGCCGAGGAACGAGGTGTAGCCGGCGGAGTTCTCCGCGGCGCGCGCGCGGAAATAGTCGATGATTTCCTTTTCGGAGAGCGGGCCGGGCACGTCCAGAGGCCGCTTGAGGCGGCAGGATTCCGGGATCGAGTCAAAGAGCCGCTCGACGGAATCGAGACCCAGTTCGGAGAGGATGGCACGGCGTTCCGCGTCGCTTTTGGGGAGATAGCGCATCAGGAATGGGCTTCCTTTTCTTTCCCGGCGACGAAGGTCTGGTAGGCCGCGGCGTCCATCAATTTGGCGAGGTCCGCGGGGTTGGCGACCTTGCCTTTGACGAGCCAGGCGGCGCCGTGCGGGTCTTTGTTGATGGTTTCCGGGGCGTTGGCGAGGGCTGGATTGGTTTCCGTGATTTCCAGAGTGATGGGACTGTAGATTTCGCTGACGGCTTTGACGGATTCCACGGTGCCCAGGGTTTGGCCTGCGTTGAACTTTGCGCCGACCTTGGGAAGCTCGACGAAGACCACGTCGCCCAGCGAGTTCTGGGCGTAGTCGGTGATGCCGATCGTGGCGGTTTGGCCCTCGACCAGGACCCATTCGTGCTCTTCGGAGTATTTATAGTTCGCTGGGTACATTCGAGTCCTTTCGTCGTTGCGCCGGCGTACCGGCGTCGTTCCGCGCTCCCGGATCGAGCGGCACAGACAGGATTGTCTGTGCTACTTGGGGCGCTTGTAGAATGGCAGCTTTACCACTTTCGCCGGGGCCATCTGGCCGCGAACGCCGACTTGCAGGTCCGTGCCGGGGGCGCGCAGATCGGGGGGCACGTAGGCCATGGCGATATTCTTCTTCAGGAACGGCGCGGGCGAGCCGCTGGTTACGCTGCCGACCTCGCGATCGCCGCTGAAAACGGGATAGGCGTCGCGGGCGATGAGCCGGCAGTCCATTTCCAGGCCGACCAGCGTGCGCTTAGTACCCTCTTTCTTCTGGCGCTCCAGCACGTCGAAGCCGAGGAAAAAGCCCTTGTTCATACTACAAATCCAGCCGAGATTCGCTTCCCAGACGGTGGTGGTCAGGTCAATTTCATGTCCGTAGAGGCACATGCCGGCTTCGAGGCGCAGGGTATTGCGCGCGCCGAGGCCGCAGGGGATGAGGCCGTCAGGCTTGCCGGCATCGAGCAGGGCGTTCCACAGCTTCTCGGAGAAATCCGGCGCAAAGTAAAGCTCGAAGCCGTCTTCGCCGGTGTAGCCGGTACGCGCAATGATGCAGGGAACGCCGTCCACGGGACCCTTCGTGAAGTGGTAGTAGCGCAGGGAATCGAGCGCGACCTTTGTGAGGCGCGCCAGGATTTCGATTGCGCGCGGGCCCTGGACGGCGAGTTGCGAGTAACGGTCGCCGACGTTATCCACCTCCGCGGCGAAACGGTTGTTCTTGCGGATGTGGTCGAAGTCGGCGTCCTGATTGCCTGCGTTGACGCAGAGAAAATAGCGGGCGGGCTCGAAGCGGTGGACCAGGATGTCGTCCACAAAGGTGCCGCGGTCCGTCATCAGGCCGGAATACTGGATCTGGCCATTGGCCAGCTTCGCGGCGTCGTTGGAAGTGACGTGCTGGACGAGGGCGAGCGCCTCCGAGCCCCAGATTTCGATCTCACCCATGTGGCTCACGTCGAACAGGCCGGCGGCGGTGCGCACGGCGAGGTGTTCGGCCATGATGCCGGAGTATTCGACGGGCATATCCCACCCGCCGAAGTTGACCATCTTTGCTCCCATGGCGCGATGGGTGGAATTGAGAGCGGTCTTACGAAGAGTTTCGGTTGTTGGTGAAGTCACGCGTGCCCCGAGTGTGCGATGAGCGGTTAACGTAGCATGCGTGTGCGGGAGCGTCAAGAAAGTGGCGGGGATGGTCATGGTTACGGTCCGGTTGTGACGGGCGGTGGCGAATTGGGGTACCCCCCCCACCTTATTTGGGGGCGGAGTTTGTAAACCGCTGAAAGCACGGGGGTTGTGGGTGGGCCTGAAATTGGGAGTGTGGAAACGATTGAAGGCAATGGACTTACGGGAGGGGGTTGGGGGCGATGCCGCGAGACTGCTTGGCGCGCGGAAAGGCGCAGACGCAGGGCATGGCGATGCGGAGGCGCAGGATGAGCGAGTGAACGGGGGCTTCATGGCGGTGGTCAGTTCCGGCTTGCTACGGCCGG
>DATFZR010000233.1:0-2073 GCA_035314265.1 Candidatus Acidiferrales bacterium | reverse complement strand
GGGACAATGCGCGATTCCATGGTCTTACCGGAGAGCTCGCCCGTGTCCACTCCCCCCACGGTGACCTCGGCCTTTTCGTAGCCTTCGGTGCCTGCGGGGGTGACCTGCCAGTTGTGCAGCTCCTCGTCGAGCCGGTTGAGCGAGCGATTGGTCCAGTCCTCTGGAGGATGCAGTTCGAGCCAGCGGTCTGCCAGGCGTTGCGGCAGGAGGGCGCGAAGTGCGGCCCGGGCCGCGTCGGAATCGCGCCGCGCGTGCGGGTCGCGCAGGGAAGCAGTCCATTCGCGGCCGGGAGCGAGGTCAATTGTTAGCGCCCTTGGCCGTGCGCCCGTCAGCGCCGCGGGCTGGGCGCCCACCACCGCGTCTTCTTTCCAATAGGACGACGCTTGCAGGATGGCCGGGCCGCTGAGCCCCCGATGCGTAATCAGCATGTTTTCGCGAAAACTCGCCGTCCCGCACCGCGCCTCCACTTCCACAGACACTCCCGCCAGGTCGCAGTAGCCCTGGCGGTCCTTCGCGTCAAACGTGAGCGGGACCAGGCCGGGACGGCACGCGCGGATCGAGTGGCCGAACTGCCGCGCGAGGTCGTATCCGAACGAAGTTGCGCCCATTTTCGGGATAGAAAGGCCGCCCGTAGCCACCACCAGAGCCGGGGCGGATAGCTCCAGCTCGCCAGTCCGAATATGGAACCCGGTATCGCGGGTAACCTCGCGAACATCCGTGCCGGTAAAGATGCGGACGCCCGCCTGTGCGCACTCGTCTTCGAGCAGCGTAACGACGTCCTGCGCAGAACGGTCGCAGAACAACTGGCCCAGCTTCTTTTCGTGGTAGGGGATCCGGTGCTTTTCCACCAGCGCGATGAAATCCGCCGGGGTGTAGCGGGCCAGCGCCGACTTCGCGAAATGCGGATTCGAGGAGAGGAAATGCTCCGGGCGGCAATGGAGATTCGTAAAGTTGCAGCGCCCGCCCCCGGAAATGAGGATCTTCTTGCCGGCACGCTCCGAGCGCTCCACCACGACTACGCGCCGGCCGCGCTTTCCCGCTTCGATGGCGCACATCAGTCCCGCCGCGCCGGCCCCCAGGATCACGATGTCAAATGCGTGCATTGGTAGAATGCTCCCCAAGCGCGAAATCCCATTCTCCGCTATAATTAAAGCCGACCTTGCTCTCCGTAAACAACATTACGATGCGGTTTGGCGCCCGAGTACTGTTCGAGGACGTCTCGTGCTCCTTTTTCGAGGGGCGGCGGTACGCCATCACCGGGCCCAACGGGGCCGGCAAGACCACCCTGATGAAGATTCTGGAGGGCGAGCTTGAGCCCACCAAGGGCGACGTCACGCGGCCCAAGAAGCTCGGCATCCTCCGCCAGGACCAGTTTGCCTTCGACGCGTACCGCGTGATCGACGCCGTGATCATCGGCAATGCCCGCCTGTGGGCCGCGCTCGAAAAGCGCGAGGCCCTCTATGCGAAGCCTCACGACGAGCTGACCGACGACGACGGCATGCGCCTGGCCGAGTTGGAAAGCATCGTCGGCGAAGAAGATGGCTACACGGCGGAATCCGATGCCGCCGTGCTGCTGGACGGCCTCGGGGTGGAAGCCTCGCTGCACGAGCGGAAAATGAGCGAGCTACAGGGCGGCCAGAAGGTGCGCGTGCTGCTGGCCCAGGCCCTGTTTGGCAAGCCGCCGGCCCTGCTGCTCGACGAGCCGACGAACCATTTGGACCTCGATTCGGTGCACTGGCTGCAGGACTACCTGACCAAATACGAAGGCGTGTTGATCGTGATCTCGCACGACCGCCATTTTCTGAACAGCGTCTCCACGCACACCGCCGACATCGACTACCAGACCGTGATCATGTACACCGGCGGCTACGACGACATGGTGGTGGCCAAGACGCAGATTCGCTCCAGCATCGAGTCGCAAAACGCGCAGCGGGAAAAGAAGATAGCGCAATTGAACGAGTTCATTGCCCGCTTCGCCGCCGGAACCCGCTCCAGCCAGGTGCAATCGCGGCGCAAGGAGGTTGAGCGCCTGCAGGTCACCGAATTGGCCAAGTCGAACATTCAGCGACCTTA
>DATFZR010000232.1:0-3587 GCA_035314265.1 Candidatus Acidiferrales bacterium | reverse complement strand
CCGCCTCACGTTCCGCGCGCAAAGAAATCGTTCAGGTGCTGGCACCCGTCTCCGGGATGAAGGACCCGCCTCGTTTCCGGGCAACCCTTTCCATTCAGGTGGAGATCGAAAGTTGCGTGGAGGGACGCTGTGAAGCGGGCGCCGGCCGTTAGCCTGATTCTGTGTGCGGCGGCGATGGCCGTGGCGATGGCGGCGGCGTTCGCCCCGCGCACGGCGGCGCAGGCGCAACCCGAAAAACCCGCTCCCCCCGCGCAGTCGGTGCGCGTGGACCCGCCGGCCGCCGCGGCGCACCCCCCGGTTTTGTTCACGCCTCGCTACGCGCCCGGAGAGATCACGCGCTACCAGGTGTCTTTCCGCTCGCAATCCAGGAGTTCCGTGGGCGGCGCGCTTAAGAATCCCCAGGGAGCGTCGGAGGTGGGCATCTCCGTGGGATTCACGCTGCGCCTCGAAGTGCTCACGCCGGTTCCGGGCTCGGTCGCCGCGCCGGCCTCCCCTGCACAGGCCCCAGCACAGGGCTCGTCACAGGCCCCTGTGGCTTCTACTGCCACGGAACGGCCGCCGCTGCGTCTGCGCGCCGTGTATGAAAGCGTCACCGCAAAACTCTCCGGCGACGCCTACGATCCCTCCGCGACGAAACTCCTCGCGCAGTATCAGAATCTTCAGGGACGCACCATCGAATTCCAGCTCGGCCCGCAGGGCGAACTCGAGTACATCAAGGGCCTCGATGAGGTCCTGCAGGATCCGAGAGCGCTCGACGCCGCGCGCGCATGGCTCGAGCAAATCGGCGCCGGCCTGGGAGCTCCCGCCGGCGGAGCCGTTCCCGGCCAGAGCTGGCAGCGCAGCCAGCCCGTTGCCGACGCGCCGCTCAAAGACACGATGCTCCAGACCATCGCCACCTACCTGCGCGACGAAGCGTGCAGCGCGAACGATCCGTCCGGCGAGCAGTGCGCCGTGGTGCTGATGCGTTTCTCCCTCGGCCAGCCCTCCGCGGAGAAAAATCCCACGCCGGATTCCTTCCGGCGCCGCCGCCTGCGCACTTCAGGCCAGTGGACCAGCCAGGGCGAAAGCCTGGTGTACGTATCGCTGAGCACGGGCCGCACGGTCAGCGTCTCCCAAACCAGCGAAGAGCAGATGGACCTGAACATCCGCCATGAGGACGGCGGACTTCCCTTCCGCTATGCGGGGCGCACGAAGACGGAAACCCACCTGCTGCTGTTGACCGGCGATCACACCCCTTGAAGCCGTCTTGGGCCCTCTTTTGCTCAGGTAGGTCGTTGAACGAGTGGGGGCAACAACGAGGTATAATCTCTCATCATGGCCAGGCACGTGATCCACATCTCGGAAAAAGAGGCCGCCGCCAGCAACGTGGCCACGCTGTTGGCCCACGTGCGCGCAGGCACGGAAGTCGTCATTGAGAATGGCGCACAACCCATAGCGGTCCTTCATCCCGCTGCGCCAGTGCGCCGCACCATCTCCGAGTGTATCGCGCTGCTTCCCGAGGACTCGACGGCCACCATCGATCCCGACTTCGCGAAAGATGTAGAAGCAGCCGTGGAAAGCCATCGCGAACCGCTCAACCCGCCGGCATGGGACTAATCCTCGACTCCAGCGTGCTCGTTGCTGCCGAGCGCCAAGGGCACAACGCCCGCCAGATGTTGGCCTCCATCGCCGGCAAAATCGCTGAGACCGAAGTCGGCATCTCTGTCGTTACGCTGATCGAGTTGGCGCATGGAGCCGCCCGTGCGGATACACTCGAACGAAAAGCCAGGCGGCTGGAGTTCATCGAAGAACTGCTCTCGGCAATCCCCATTCATCCCGTCACGGTGCCTTTGGCTCTACGCACCGGACAAATCGACGGCGAGAACCAGTCCCGGGGAGCCCGAGTCCCTCTTCCCGATCTGCTCATCGGCGTGACAGCACTCGAACTCGGATACAGTGTCGGAACGGCCAATCTGCGTCACTTCCGGGAGGTTCCCGGCCTGGCCGTTGTGCAACTGTAGGTTGATTAGATTGCTGACGGAATCGATCCCCACCGCCGCCCGTTTGCGCCTCACGTGTATGTGCGAGAAAGTCGCTCGCCCCTCGCTCGTCTCATGGCCTCAGAGAGACGAGGAGAAACGGGGACAGGGAGAGACGGGGAACAGACGGGACGTTACCCAATATCGCCCCGAGGTCCGTTTTCATCACTCCCCCATTCAACTGCTCCAGATCCAGCCCTGCCGCGGCTGCCGTACTGTAGCGTCAGGAGCCAGGCGCTGCCGCCACTTCCGCAGCCGGCAGCTCCGGCCGAGATGCCTCTCGACGGAGCAGACTCACGCGGAAATCGCTGAAGTCCTCGTCCAATATGCCTGAATAGATCGCGTACATGCTGGCGGCGCCCGTCAAAACGACTCCGATCATTCCCTGAAGAACCTGCCCCAGTCTCAGTGACAACGTTGCGGCCAGCCCCACGACCATTCCCGCGGGGATGGATGCCGCAAAGGAAAGAAAGATCAGAACCAGGGAAGAGCGCCACGTGAAGGTCCACCAGATCCGAATCGTGCGAATCCACGTTTGTGGAACTTCCTGCGGAACGCCACTGCCCTGAATGGAAAGCAGGCCGACGCGGAACCGCCGGAAAGGCCTGCGGATCACGTAGCGGAGGACGAAGATGGCCATCGAATAGCTCAGAACGTATGGCCCTATCTTCAGCAGGTAACCACGCATTTCCAGCGATACCGTGCCTCGTTCGTAAAGGGACATGACGACAAACCCAAGCACGTCGCCCAAAACGGCCGCAATCAATATATTCCGCCAATAGAACGCCCACCAGATGCGCAGGCCGTGGTTCAGGGTCGGCTGGACGTAATCGCCGGCGGGAGTGGCGTTCGGCGTTGTAGACGAAGGGTCGGGAACGAGGGAGAGCATTGAACTGGCGAGACTCTAGTGGAGGTTGGCTGCTCTGTCAATACCACGGGTCGGCAGCGCTGTGCTGGCGACGGCCGGCAGGTTCCGCTGCCATCCTGGCGTTTTGGCACGGAAAGATGGGGGGGCAGAAAACGTCCCGTCCGTCCCTCCATTCCCCATCCCGCACATCCGCGCCAATCCGCGTTAATCCGCGGCCAATCCCGCTTGGGAGTCCGACTGAGCACGCAGCGACATGTTGCTCGCACCTGACTCTTCGGGATCGCAGACCTATTGGTTGTGGTCAGCGCCCTCACCCCATTCAAACGAGACAGACGGGCTGCAGGCGGGTGGCGGGCCCTTCGTGGTGCGACTGGGTTTGGGTGCCGCATCCTTTCGTCCTCGAAAGGGTGCGGGTTCTCCCTGCCTTTCTCTCCCGTACTCTCTGAAGCCGATTCTCCCCCCCTATCCCACCGGATCGATGGGCAGCATCCCATCCTCGCCCCTGGCATAGAACGATCCTCGGCAGAATACACGGCCACAACACTTAGCCAGAACACCTAGATTGCTCGCGCGCCCTCCTCCCTCCCACCAGTTACCAGTCACGAATCGCCAGTCACTCATCACTTTCTCCTTGACTTATGGGTAATCATAGAGTACAATTAGAGTAGGATGAACGTCGATGCACCTCTGTAGACCAATCC
>DATFZR010000231.1:0-5213 GCA_035314265.1 Candidatus Acidiferrales bacterium | reverse complement strand
TGAGCGAGGAAGATCTGGACAAGGAATTGGAACACGCCGGCGAACACAGTGGCGAGTCTGCACAGGCTCTCCGGGCGCGCTTGACAAAGGAAGGGACGCTGGATACGATGAGGTCGAAGCTGAGGAATGAGAAAACTCTCGAGTGGCTTCAGCGCACCGCCCGGATTGAAACAGCCTCCAAACAGGGATGAGGTTCGGGTTCGGCCTCATGGGGACCATCTGTAATTCAAAAAGATCATGATTTATCCGAACGATAACGTTCCGCACGCAACGACCCTGGTGCCGATGGTGGTCGAACAGACCAACCGCGGCGAACGCGCCTACGACATCTACTCGCGGCTGCTGAAAGACAACATCATCTTCATCGGGACGCCGATTGACGACCACGTGGCGAACCTGGTTACGGCACAGCTTCTGTTTCTGGAAGCGGAAGACCCGGAAAAAGACATTTCGCTGTACATCAATTCGCCGGGCGGCTCCATCACGGCGGGCATGGCCATTTACGACACCATGCAGTTCGTCCGGCCGGACGTGGTGACGATTTGCGTGGGCCAGGCGGCTTCGATTGCCGCTCTCCTGTTGACCGCCGGCGCCGCGAAGAAGCGCTTTACCCTGCCGAACTCGCGCATCCTGATCCACCAGCCCTGGATGAGCGGCCTTTCCGGCCAGGCCACCGATATCGATATTCATGCAAGAGAGATCCTGCGCATGCGCACGGTGATCAACCAGCTCATCTCCAAGCACTCCGGCCAGAACCTCGAAAAGCTGGAAAAAGACGTCGAGCGCGATTACATCATGTCGTCCGTGGAAGCCAAGGCCTACGGGCTGGTGGACGAAATCATCGAGAAGCACAGGTAGAGCGGCAGAGGGGGGCAGTTGTTCCAAAGGGTTAGTATCCGACACGCGCTTCAGGGTTCACCGCCGCAAAGTGCGGGTAGAATCGGTGCCAGTGGTTTCCTGGGGGGTAGAGGCAACCGGAGGCCTCCAAACCGGTGAAAAAACTAACACCTGAAGAAGGTCTGCGCTGTTCGTTCTGCCATAAGACGCAGGAGCAGGTCGAAAAGCTGATCAGTTCTCCCTCGGATTATCCGCGCGCGTACATCTGCGACGAGTGCGTCCGCGTTTGCGATCAAATCCTGGAAGAGGAGAAGCGCGAGCAGGCCACCCCGCCCGCGCGCCGTCCTCCCCGTCCGCCGGAGATCAAGACTTTCCTCGACAGCTATGTGATCGGGCAGGACAAGACCAAGAAGAAGCTCGCCGTGGCCGTCTACAACCATTACAAGCGCATCTTCCTGAACCGCCAGCCCAGCGAAGTCGAGCTGACCAAGTCCAATATCCTGCTGATCGGGCCCACCGGAACGGGCAAGACGCTCCTGGCCCAGACGCTTTCGCGCATGCTCGATGTGCCCTTTGCCATCGTGGATGCCACCACCCTCACCGAAGCGGGCTATGTGGGCGAGGACGTGGAGAACATCATCCTGAAGCTGCTGCAGAACGCGGACGGCGACGTGGCCCGCGCGCAGCAGGGCATCATCTACATCGACGAGATCGACAAGATCGCCAAGAAGGACGACAACCCCTCGATTACCCGCGACGTTTCCGGCGAGGGCGTGCAGCAGGCCCTGCTGAAGATTCTCGAGGGCACGGTGGCCAACGTGCCGCCGCAGGGCGGCCGCAAGCATCCCCACCAGGAATTCACCCCGGTGGATACCACGAATATCCTGTTCATCTGCGGCGGGGCCTTCGTGGGTCTGGAAAAGGTGATCGAGCGGCGCGCCGGCCAGAAGTCGCTGGGCTTCCATACGGACACGCCTCCGGCCGCGCCCGGCAAGCGCAACATCGCGCTGCTCGAACAGGTGCAGCCTACGGACCTGATCAAGTTCGGCATGATCCCGGAATTCGTGGGACGCCTGCCGGTGGTGGGCATCCTGGCGGACCTGGACAAGAACGCCCTGGTGCGCATCCTCACCGAGCCCAAGAACGCGCTGCTCAAGCAATACCAGCGGCTCTTTGAATTCGAGAATATCCGCCTGCGCTTCACCGACGATGCGCTCGAAACCGTGGCCGAAGAGACCATGAAGCGCAAGGTGGGCGCGCGCGGCCTGCGCATGATCCTCGAAGACCTGATGCTCGACCTGATGTACAACGCGCCGGGACAGCGGAAGCCGCGCGACTTTTTCGTCACGGCGGAGATGATCCGCAGCCGCGAGATCAACTGGAGCCTGCTCGAAAAAGCGGGATGAGGCGGCAACCTTTTGGGCGCAGATTCCACTCGTGATTCCACCAGAATGTTCAGCAAGGACAAACTCGAACTGAAGCGCGTGCCCATGATGCCCGTGCGGGAGATGGTGATTTTCCCGCAGATGATGACGCCGTTCATCGTGGGGCGCGAATCCTCGGTGCGCGCTCTCGAAGAGGCTCTGGCCGGCGACAAGAAAATCTTCCTGGCCACCCAGCACGACGCCTCCGTGGACGAGCCCAAGGCGAAAGACATCTACCAGGTGGGCACGGTGGCCAGCATCGTGCAAAGCGTGAAGCTGCCCGACGGCAACATCCGCGTGCTGGTGGAAGGCGCGGAACGCGCCAAGATCCTGCAAATCACGTCGGAAGACGGCTTTTTCCGCGCCACCGTGCGCCTGATGCCGGGACGCCTGGAGGCCTCGCCGCAGGTGGAACAGACCGTGGCGCGCGTCACCCGCCTGTTCGAGCAATACGTAAAACTCTCGCAGAGCCTGAATTACGACACGGTGATGGCCGCCGTGCGCTCCGACGATCCCGTGCGCCTTTCCGATTCCGTGGCGCAGAACCTGCAGGTCTCCGTGGAAGAAAAGCAGGAGCTGCTGGAGATGTTCGATCCCCTCGAGCGGCTGGGCCGCGTGGGCGACATCCTGGAAATCGAGATCGACAAGCTGAACGTCGAGCGCAGCGTGAACAACCGCGTGAAGCGCCAGATGGAACGCGCCCAGCGCGAGTACTACCTGAACGAAAAGATCAAAGCCATCCAGAAAGAGCTCGGCCGCGGCGAGAAAAGCGAAGTGGACGAGCTGCGCAAGAAGATCGAGACCTCGGGAATGACCAAGGACGCCCGGGAAAAGGCCACCCAGGAGCTGCGGCGCCTCGAGCAAATGCCGCCCATGTCCGCAGAGTCCACCGTTTCGCGGAATTACCTGGACTGGCTGCTGGCCGTGCCCTGGAAAAAGCGCACCAAGGAAGTCCGCGATATCGCGCGGGCGCACAAGATCCTCGAGGAAGACCATTACGGCCTCGAAAAGATCAAGGAGCGCATCCTGGAGTTCCTGGCCGTCCGCCAGCTCGTAAAGAATCCCAAGGGCTCGATCCTGTGCTTCCTGGGGCCTCCGGGAGTCGGAAAAACCTCACTGGCCATGTCCATCGCGCGCGCCACGGGACGCAAGTTCGTGCGCGTGTCGCTGGGCGGCGTGCGGGACGAAGCGGAAATCCGCGGCCACCGGCGCACCTACATCGGCGCGCTTCCCGGCCAGATCATCCAGATGATGCGCAAGGCCGGAACCACCAACCCCGTGTTCCTGCTGGACGAAGTGGACAAAATGTCCATGGACTTCCGCGGCGATCCTTCCGCTGCGCTCATGGAAGTGCTCGACCCGGAGCTGAACCACGCGTTCTCCGACCATTACCTGGACGTGGAATACGACCTCTCCAAGGTGATGTTCATCTGCACGGCCAACGTGCTGCACACCGTTCCCCAGCCGCTGCAAGACCGCATGGAAGTGCTGCGGCTTTCCGGTTACACGGAGCACGAAAAGATTGAAATCGCCGAGCGCTTCCTGGTGAAGAAACAGCGCGAGCGCAACGGCGTGACGGAAAGCGACCTGGCGCTCGAACGCGGGGCGCTGCGCGGCATCGTGCAGCACTACACCCGCGAATCGGGCGTGCGCAACCTGGAGCGCGAGATCGCCAACATCGCCCGCAAAGTGGCGCGCAAGGTTGTGGAGGCCGCGGCGGGCGGCGCCAAGGCGGGGCCGGCGGGAGTTCACGTCACCGGCGAAAACCTGCAGGAGTTCCTGGGCATCGTGAAGTACCGCGACCTCGGCGCCGAAAAGAAGAGTGAAGTGGGCCTGGCCATGGGCCTGGCCTGGACGGAAGTGGGCGGCCAGGTGATGGGCACGGAAGTAAGCCTGATGGAAGGCAAGGGCAGGCTCACGCTCACCGGGCAGCTCGGCGACGTGATGCAGGAGTCCGCGCAGGCAGCCATGAGCTACGTGCGCTCGCGCTCCGCCAAGTTCGGCCTGGCGCGCGATTTCTACCGCCGGCTGGACATCCACGTGCACGTTCCCGAAGGCGCCATTCCGAAGGACGGGCCTTCCGCCGGCATCACCATCGGCACGGCCATCGCCAGCGCGCTCACGGGCGCTCCCGTGCGCTGCGACCTGGCCATGACCGGCGAAATCACCCTGCGGGGCAAAGTCCTGCCCATCGGGGGCGTCAAAGAAAAGCTGCTGGCGGCGCACCGCACGGGCCTTTATACTGTAATTCTCCCGCGTGACAACGAGAAGGACCTGGCCGAGGTTCCGCAGGAAATCCAGGCGGCCATGACGATCAAATTTGTGGAGACGATGGACGACGTGCTGGGCGTGGCGCTCGAACGCGCACTGCCCGACGCTGAAACAGCTCCGGTGCCCGAGGTGGCTCCGGCCTTCGATTCCGCGGTAAATTCCGACAAGGAGCTGGCGAACTAGCAAAGCTCCCCCGGCCCGATAGCCTTCGGACTTCGATTTCAGGCGGGCCCGCGCAATCATTTTTTCCGGCACGTTTTCCGGAGGAGTTCCCATGCTGGCGGGAAGACCCTGCCGCACCCGCGCAACCTTGCGGAGGCGGCGGCGGGTTCCGGCCGCCACCCACGGCCCGCTCCGGCGGACCGGGGTAGACAAATCCAACTGAAAGAAAGCGAGTATGACCATAAAGAGACCCGTAGAGGAAGGGAATGAAATGAGCATCAGTCTGGCCGAACTGAAGGAACGCAACATCACCGACCTGGCGAAGATCGCCAAGGAACTGAACATCCCCGGCGCCAGCGGCATGCGCAAGCAGGAGCTGATCTTCCAGATCCTGCGCGCCCAGACCGAGAAGAACGGACTGATCTTCTCCGAAGGCGTGCTCGAATGCCTCCCGGACGGCTTCGGCTTCTTGCGCGCACCCGAGTACAACTATCTGCCCGGCCCCGACGATGTGTACGT
>DATFZR010000230.1:0-3268 GCA_035314265.1 Candidatus Acidiferrales bacterium | reverse complement strand
CGAGGGGCTTGGCGTTGACCAGGCGCTGCAAGGCTTCCTGCTGGCGCACTACGCCGACGCGGCAGGGAACGCACTGACCGCAGGTTTCATGGCGGAAGAAACTGGCGATGCGCAGCAGGATCTGGCGGAGATCAATGGTGTCGTCGAATAGCATCACGACGCCTGAGCCGAGGGTGGCTCCGATGGCGCGCGTGCCTTCAAAGGTGAGGGGCACGTCCAGCTCCTGAGGCCCGACAAAACCCCCAGCCGCGCCGCCCAAAAGAACTGCCTGCAGTTTCCCGCTGCCGGCCACGCCTCCGGCAAGGTCAATGAGCTGGCGCAGCGTCGCGCCCATGGCGACTTCATAGACTCCCGGGCGCGCTACGTGTCCGCAAAGACAGAAGAGCCGGGTGCCGGCGGAGTTTTCCGTGCCCAGCTTTGCGTAGGCGGCGCCGCCCTCGCGGAGAATGCCGGGAACGTTGACGAGCGTTTCCACGTTGTTGACGGCGGTGGGCTGGCGGAAGAGCCCGGACTGCGTGGGGAACGGGGGCTTATTACGCGGTTCGCCGCGGTAGCCCTCAATCGAATTGAACAGCGCGGTTTCTTCGCCGCAGATATAGGCGCCGGCACCGCGGCGGATTTCCACGTTGAATTGCAGACCGCTGCCAAGAATGTTGTCGCCGAGGAATCCGTTTTCGCCGGCCGACCGGATGGCGTGCTGCAACCGCTCCGCTGCAAGCGGGTATTCGCCGCGCAAGTAGATGTAGCCCTGGCGCGCGCCGGTAACGAAGCCGTCGATGGTGATGCCCTCGATCACGGCGAAGGGATCGCCTTCCATCAGGATGCGATCTTTGAAAGTGCCGGGCTCCGATTCGTCGGCGTTGCAGATGACGTAGTGCGCGCGAGCGGAGTCCTTCTGCAGGAGATGCCGTTGCAGGAAGAGCGCCTCCCACTTCTTGGCAATGGGAAACGCAGCGCCGCCCCGACCCAGCAGTTTTGAGGCGGACAGCTCGCGCAGCGCGCCTTCGGGACCAATCTCCAGGGCTTTGCGCAGGCCCTGGTAGCCGCCGAGCGCTTGGTAGGCCTGCAACGTTACGGCGCCACCGTGGCTCAGGCGATCGAGCAGGCGCAACGGCGAGGATTCGGATTTCCGGGCGGCCTGGGGAACGCTGACCGGAACATTCAGCACGTCAGGCTCGGCGGGCAGCCGGCCGTGGACGGCGTCTTCGATCAACGATTGCACTGATTCCGCGGTTGCATGGGGGAGCACCCGTTCAACACACTTCTCGCCGGCCGAACCGATCATCGCCGCGGGGGCGCGCTCGCACTGGCCGAGGCACTGGCTGCGCAGCCAGACGGCGCGTCCACCGGAGCAAGGAGAACCCGCGGGGCCCAGCGCGCGTTCCAATGCGGCGCAAAGCTGGTCTGCACCTTGCGTAACACAGGCAATATCGTCACAGACGTGGGCCACGATTCGCGGACGCGGCTCGAGCGAAAACATTCCATAGAAGGACGCCACACCATGAACTTCCGCGGGGGCCGCATCCAGCCGCGAGGCGACGTAGTTGAGAGCGCCCGGGCTAATCCAGCCGACGCGGTTCTGGATCGCGTGGAGCACGGGGAGAAGGCGATGGCGCGTGCCGCGATGGTCGACGCCGAAGGCTTCTCGCGTGTCCACGCCCTGCCGCCGGCCGCCTTGCCAGCCCGATTCCGGCACACCGAGTTCAGCGTCAACAGCGGCGCGTTCTTCCGGGGTGGCTTGCTCGCTGGTTAGATGAAGGTCCAAAAGACTCTCTTACACCTTTTCAATGCGGATGGCCGTGGCCTTGAACTCTGAGGTGCCTGACTTGGGATCAACCGCGTCAATCGTCAGATCGTTGGTAGCAATCTGATCGTGGGCGTGAACCGAAAGAAACGCGAGGCCCGGACGCAAGGCAGGGTCAAAACGCACGGGCGCCACAAGCGAGCCGCGCCGGGAGGTCACGCGAACTTCCTCGCCTTCCTGCAAGCTATAGTGCAGGCCGTCTTCCGGAGAAACCTCAATGGATTCCTTGCGGCGCAGGGGCGACGAATACCTTCTGGTTTGTACGCCGGTGTTGTAGTCGTCCAGGCGGCGGCCGGTGGTGAGGCGAATCGGAAACTCGTCATCGAGCTGGTCCACGGGAGGCACAAATTCCACGACGCTAAAGGGAGCGCGCGGACCAATCAGCGGCTCGCTCCAGAAACGCCCGTGAAGGAACATTTCTCCAGGGTGCGACTCGTCGTAGCAGGGCCATTGGATGCCGCCCATCTCTTCGAGGCGGCGGTAGCTCATGCCGCCGTGCATCGGGCTCAGCGTGCGCAACTCGTTCCAAATGGATTCAGGATTGGGCGCGCCCCAGTCGTGGCCCAGGCGGCGCGCCAGATCGAAGATGATGTCGAGGTCGTCGCGAACGCCGGGCGGGGGCGGCACGGTGCGGCGGACGCGCTGCACGCGGCGCTCGCTGGAGGTAACCGTTCCTTCGCTTTCAAACGCGCCGGCCGCGGCGGGCAGCACCACATCCGCGAGCTCGGCCGTCTTGGTGTAGAAAAGGTCCTGGACCAGGAGGAATTCGAGGCCGGACAGCCGCTGGAGGGCGCGATGCCGGTCGGCCTCTGAATCGGCGGGATTCTCGCCGAGCACGTACAGAGTGGTGAGGTGACCGTGTTCCATAGCTTCAAACATATCGCTCAGATGCCAGCCGCGCTTGGGCTGGATCGTTGCGCCCCAGGCTTTCTCAAACTTGGCGCGCAGGTCGGCGTTCTCGAGGTGCTGGAAGCCGGTGAGGCGATCGGGAATCGCGCCCATGTCGCCGCCGCCCTGAACGTTGTTCTGGCCGCGCAGGGGATTGACGCCGCTGCCGTAGCGGCCCACGTGGCCGGTAAGAATCGCGAGGTTGATGAGGGACACCACGTTGTCCACCGCGTTGTGGTGCTCGGTAATGCCCAGGGTCCAGCAGAGCTGGGCGCGCGGGGCGCAGGCGTAGGCATGAGCCATCCTGCGGATGGATTCCGCGGGCACGCCGGTCTCGCGTTCGGCGCGTTCCAGCGTGTATTTCTCAACGTGCGCTTTGTAGGCCTCAAAGCCGCTGGTGGCGTGGTGGATGAAGTGTTCGTTGGCCAGGCCACCGGCAATGATTTCGCGGCCCGCGGCGTTGGCGAGTGAAATGTCGGAGCCGGCGTCCAGGCCCAGCCAGAGATTGGCCCATTGGGCGGAACTGGTGCGCCGCGGGTCAACCACGTAGAGTTCGGCGCCGTTGTGGATGCCCTT
>DATFZR010000229.1:0-5682 GCA_035314265.1 Candidatus Acidiferrales bacterium | reverse complement strand
ACGCTCCGGGCCGCTCAGCCAGCGCACGAAAATCACCGACGCCACCACCGTAAGAATCAGCCCCTGCACCACCCACATCAGCAGCCCGCCGATTTCCTGATCCACAACCGCCGAAAATCCCAGCGGGTGCGGCTCGCTCATATAGAAGTGGTACAGCACCGTCTCCGCAAACGTGATGGGCGCGGCCACGGCGGACATAGACAGCATCAGCCCCATCAGATACAGGCCCTGCACGGGCTGCGAGAGGCGCGGAAATTCCGGCATCGGGCTGAGCAGCGGCCACCACAGCAGCAGCCCCGCCAGAAAGAGGCTGATGCGCACCGTGTGGTAGAAGGGCCGCACGTGGCACAGCTCGTTGCAGATCGACGGGATGTGAATCACGGTGAACACGGTCACGAAAATCAGAAACGCCACGCCCGGCCTGGTAAGAAAGCCCCAGATCTGCCGCATAGGCGGTTTTGAAAGCGCCGGCCGCAGCATCCATCCCTCGATCCCGGCCAGCAGCGCGGGACACACCACCATCACCAGCAGGATTTGCTGCAGGATGTAGGCCGAGTAGAGGCGATTGAGCGCCAGGCGCTCGAGCGGCCCGCTCAATGCCGCGATCCAGACGGCCAGTCCCAACGCGAAATATCCCATGCGCGGACGCTTCTCCTCCTTCCCCCGAACCAGTACCGCGCAATACACGCCGCCTATCAGCAGCGCCGCAAGAATCGCCCAAGCCCCCGGCCACGCGGACTGCGCCGCGAGTTCCGTCCATCCAAATGCATGGGGGTCGGAGGTTTCGGTGATGGCGAGCAGCGTCATGTGCGGCGAACCCGAGCCAGGCGGGCATGGAAGCAGCCCGCATCAGTCTAAAGGAGGGCAAAAGACAATTGCACCACATTCCGTTCGCCTGCTGGCCGAACGGTCGTTGCTTCGGCCAGGCAGTGGGGCGCTCTGAGATGTGCCACAGGTCGCTGTGGCGCGCCTCACGACGCTATGGATGGGAGAATTCCTAGGATTCCACGATCTCTTCGAGGCCGGCCTTGTTCCTGATGATTACCGTCGAGCCGTGCACCTCGACGAGGCTCCGCTTTTTGAAGCTGGCAAAGAGCCGCGTCACCGTTTCCCGCGAGCTGCCGATCACTCCGCCGATTTCCTCGTGCGTCAGCGTGAGGGTGGCGCGCGCGGTGTCGCCGGGCTCGCGGCTGGGAACGGGCGGCAGGTCGAGCAGGAACCGCGCCAGCTTCTCCTCAGCCGAGTGCGACAAGCCCAGGTAGCGGACCTCCTGGGTCATGTCGTGGTAAATCTCGCTCAGCATCTCCGCCACCCTCAGCGCCGCCTCGCCCCGCTGCTTCAGGAATTCGAGGAACTCCTTGCGCGGGATGAAATTAGCCTGGATGGGCTCGAGCGCCTCCGCCGTGAGCTCGTAAGGCTTTCCGGAAATTGTCCCCGGCAGGCCCACTAACTCTCCAGCGTCGGCCATCCGCACGATCACCGATTTGCCGTCGGCGGCCGTGGCGGTCAGCTTTACCCGCCCGTTGCAGATCACAAAGACGCCGCGCGGCTCCTGACCCTCCACAAACAGCACCGCTCCCCGTGGATACGTCGAGGGGGTCGAGATGGCGTCAAGGCTGGCCAGCGTGGCCGGGGAGAGGTCGCAGAACAGCCGCTGGGAGTGCACCGGGCAATTCAGGCAGCTTTCGATGATGTGGAGTCCGTAGGGCGTCTTCATCGGCTCCTCCCTGGGTATTGTACGGCGCTTCACTCTGGGGATTACCAGAATCCGGCTTGGCATCGGCTTCTCTCCCTGGGAGGGGCCTTTCCACCTTCCGCCCTCCAAAGCAAAGCTAGACGAAAGCGGCAAGAGTTCCGGTGACAGTCCGCACATCAACTTGTGACATGCGTCACAGCGCCGCCGGGGCCTGAGCGGGCCTCTCCTTGGTCTTCGGTCCTCCCCAAGGGAAGGCCGGGCCAATCGGGGGGTGGGCTCCGGTGACGGCGCGCACATCAGAGTGTGACCGTTGGCACAGCGCCTTCAGCACCAATGCTGGAGACTTGTCATGGGAGGAAACTCCGATGAAAAAGGACGAACGTGACTTGGTGGACGTGCTGAAGTTCGAGCTGGAGTTCTTGGAAAAGGGCGGCTACGGAGCATCACACCGTGAGCCGCGGAAGGTCGGTTTTTTCTTTGAAGATTCGCCGGCCTGCATGAACTACGACTCGAAGGAAAATCCGGACCCGTGCGGGGCGTGCGTGCTGATGCGATTGGTGCCGCCGGACCAGCGCCAGCAGACGATTCCCTGCCGTCACATTCCGCTGAACGTCGCGGGAGAAACGCTGGCTTCGCTCTACCGGCATGCGGAGCAGCGCGACCTGGAAGACGTCTACGGAAAGTGGCTGCGGACCACGATCGCCATACTGGAGGAGGAGCGCCTGAGGCCGCGCGGCGCTGCAGCCAGGCCGCACAGCCCGGCGCGTTCGGCCGCGGCAGGCGAGCCGCTGTTCGGCAAGCTCCATCCGAAGTGCGCCAATCCGGGGTGCATCGCCGCGTTCCACTGGCTGGCGGGTGGCACGTTCTTCCGTTTCGGCCCCCGCACGCCGCAGGCATCCGGCAAAGGCCTGGCGATGGAAGGCTCGAAGGCGAGTCCGCCAGCAGACACGACAACCCGGCACTACTGGCTGTGCGACTCTTGCTCGCAGGCCTACACGCTGTCTTACGAAGAGGGTCGCGGCATCATCCTGGAAATGAAGTGGCCGGAATTACCGGCGGGCGATCCGGTCAAACACTCGGTGGCCCGATTGTAATGCGCCGAGCGGCGCGGATCCCGTCGTCAGATTCTGCATAAGAGGCCGGCCCGCAATAAACAAGGCGGGCCGGCTCGAAGCGCACCCAAAGCCGTGGGCCGTGGGCCACGTGAGGTCGGCCCTCCGCGCTCCGTTCCTCCCCCTACCGTGGACAAGCCTCGCGAAAGTTGTACCCCGCGAAAGTTGCACCTTGAACCGCAAAGCAAAGTCGCAATGCGGCCATCGGCCGCATTGCGACTTTGATCTTCCCTCCGGTTGACTCGCTCAGGCTGCCTTCAGCCTTGCCGGCGCGGTTGGCGTCTGGGAAGGCTTGGGGAGACGCAATTCCAGAACGTCCAAACCAAACGTGGCCTCTGCGCGGGTCGGGTCCACGGTTGCCGGCAGGTCCACCACGCGGTAGATGCGCTCCGCGCAGTATAGCTTCAGGAAATTGTCGCCGTGCATCTTGCGCGACTCGAAGAAAACCCGCCGGCCGGCGATGAAGAGACGCGTCGGTTCGACGCGCACCGACAGTTCCTGGGTGTTAAACCCCGGAACCTCGGCGCGAAGCACCACCATGTCCTTCTCTTCCGCGATGTTTGAGTGGATCGGAACCAGAAGCTCCGCTTCCGCCCGGAGCCAGTTTTCCAAATCACGGCCGGGGATCCTTCCCTCCTCCTCATAGATATCGAAGGCTCGGCGCGCGATGGAATTGTGGACTTCAGCGAGGTATTTCTTGTTCTCTTCCCGCGTCAGGAGCAGGAACGTTGCCCTTCCCCGGTTGAGCTGTGTCGCCGTTGCCGCTTGGGCTCTCATGGCTTGGCTCTCCTTTTCTCAGGATTTGTGGTCTTTCACACCGCCAGCTTGGAACCGAAGCCATCTTCCTGCTGCGCTCGCCGTCACAGTGGCGTGTGAGGGGTGTCACGAGGTCCGCTTGGTTGGGGGCTTGCGTATTTGAGGCGCGCCGGAATTGCGATCCGCGATCTGGCAGAGTTTCACACCGCGGGTTCGTGCCGGTGATCTACTGGTAGCTGCGGCAGTGCGACAAGTACGGAAGGGTCGTCCGACGCATTGACGTAAGAGCCCGCCTTCCTCATCAACGCCTTCATCCCCAGATTCTCTGACACCGGAGCAGCCGCCAGCCCAGGCGTCGAGCATGCGATCGAACGCGCTGGCTGCCGTGAGGAGTCCTGCAGGCCCCACCCTCGGAACGGAGGATGGGGTCTGCCGGAAAGCGCGGGTCTACTTAAACAGGTCCGCCCCCTGCTTCGCGCACTGGCCGTCTTGCGGGCTGGTGCCGCCGGAGACGCCAATCGCGCCCACAATCTTGCCGTCGATGATCAGTGGCAGGCCGCCTTCCACCGGCGTCGCGCCCGCCAGGCTCAGAATGCGCAGGCCTTCCCCGCCGGCGGCAAGGGCGTCTTGCAGAGCTTTGCTCGGCCTCTTGTAGAGTGCGGCCGTCCGCGCTTTGTCCTGGGCTACCTGGGCGCTGCCGTTCTGCGTGCCGTCCATTTTCTCGAAGTAGACGAGCGTGCCGTCCGGGTTGACGATGGCCACGGCCATCGTCCAATTGTTCTTGCGCGCTTCGGCCAGCGCTGGCGCAGCCGCCTTCTTCGCGTTCTCCAGGCTGATGGGTGTTCCGTAGGGATTGGGCATTTGCGCCCGCGCCCCCGTGGCGCACAGCGCCAGTGCGACTGCCGCCGACAGCAACAGACCTCTCCGCGATGACATTCTGAATCTCCTCTCCTAAGTCATTCCGGGAATTGCTCTGCCCGAGGGGCGAGCGACGCGGATTATGGTCTGGGCGGGCGCGAATGGCAACACTGCAAAAGGCCCACGGCCCGAAAAGCGCTGACCGCGGCGCCACTGCGTCTAAGCAGGATGTCCGCTCCTGCGACGGAGAATTCCCGGAAGCGGGCACCGGACGGCTGGCGGGCTGTGGCCTGGAGCGTAACCAGCGTCCGCACAATTAGTTAGGGGCAGTTAGAGCTGTTGCGCTGGCAGGCCGCTTGCCAGTCTTCTTCCGGAGCACCATCTCCTTCCGGCAGCCAGGAGCGAAGCGCCATGCAAACGTATTGGCAGGACGTGCGGCTCGGCCTGAGAACGCTGAGGAAAAACCCGGGCTTTACCCTCGTTGCCGTCCTCACCTTGGCCCTGGGCATCGGCGCCAACACCGCCATCTTCAGCGTGGTGAACGCGGTGCTTCTGCGCGCCCTTCCCTTTCCGGAGCCCAGCCGCCTGGTGGCGATTCAGAACACCAGAACCGGCACGGGAGAGATCCGGTCGGCGATGAGCTATCCGGATTTCGAAGACATTCGCGCGCAGAACCATTCGCTCGAAAGCATCGCCGTCTACGACGACGGAACCGACACGCTCACCGGCGCCGGGGAGCCCGTCCATCTTCGCGTAGGCGTCGCGTCCGCCGACATATTCCGCGTGCTCGGCGTTACTCCGCCCCTGGGCCGCGCTTTCCTCCGCGAGGAAGACAATCCCGGCGCGCGCGTGGTGCTGCTGAGCGACAAAATATGGCGCGAGCGCTTCGGCGCGGACCCCGCCGTCATCGGGCGTTCCCTCACGCTGAACGGCCGCGACTACGCCGTCGTTGGGGTTCTGCCCTCCGGCTTCCAGTTCCCTGTGGATGCCGATCCGTTCGACCTGTGGACCACGATTGCCGTGGATCGCGTGACCGAGGATGGCGACAAACCGATGACGGAGCAGCGGGGCGCGAACTTCCTCTCCATCATCGGCCGCGTGAAGCCCGGCATGCCTCTCGCCCAGGCCAACGCAGACCTTTCCGCGATCGGCGCGGCGCTGGCGAAACAGTATCCGGATACGAATGCGCATTTTAGCCTGCGCGCGGAGCCTGCCCTCGATGCGCTGGTGGGCGATGTGCGTCCCGCGCTCTGGGTGCTG
>DATFZR010000228.1:0-7350 GCA_035314265.1 Candidatus Acidiferrales bacterium | reverse complement strand
CAGTTCGAGCAGGAGCGAGCCTTCGGGAAGCAGCAGGCGGATGGCGAGCTGGATGGGCGGCACGCCGGCGGCGAGGTTTTCTTCCACGAGCACGCGCAGCAGGTCGCAGTAGCCTTCGAGCGTGGTCCAGGGCGTAAACGGCACGAAGGTGGGCTGGAGCGGCAGGCCGATTTCGCGGCAGTAGCGCACGACGGCCAGAAAATCGGCGCGCGTGTGGCCCTTCGCAAGGCGTTCGAGGATTACGTCGTCCACCGATTCGGCCGCGGTGACGACGAAGGCGCAGCCGGTGTCGCGCAGCATGGGCAGGAGATCGGCGCGGCGCAGCAGGTGCTCGATCTTGATGGTGACGTCGTAGCTGAGCGCGGGAAATTCGCGGTGCAGCGCCTGGACGATTTCCGTGGCGTGGCGCGGACCGTTGAAGAAATCGGGATCGCCAAAGGTGATGTGCTGCGCGCCCGCGGCAACCTGCTGGCGAACGTCGGCGAGCACCACGTCGCGCGCCACCACGCGGAAGGCTCCCTGATAGACCGGCACGATGGGGCAGTGGCGGCAGAGATGCTTGCAGCCGCGCGTGGCTTCTGTCGAGCCGACGACGCGTTCGGAGCCGTCGGGCATGTGCAGGCGGGCGTAGTTGTTCAGCACGGGGAGAGAGGAGCGGTCGGGCAGGAGAAAGTCCTGGCGGGCGAGGGAGATTACGGGCCGCTCAGGGTCGTTGATTACCGAGGCGGAGCCGGCCAGGAGATCGCGAAAGAGTTGGAGAAGCGGAGCCTCGAATTCGCCGCCGAGAATCGTGTTTACGCCCAGGCTCCGCAGGTACGTCTCGTTCATCGGCGCGTAGAGACCGTAAAAGCAAATATGCGCCGCCGGGTTGAGCTTGCGCACGGGTTCGAGCAGCATCACGGCGAGGCGCGTGGCCGTGTGCATGGGCACGTAGAAGGCGATCAGGTTGGCGGCGCGGATCACGTCTTCGGGAAAGTCTTCGCGGGAGAGGTCCAGGCAATGAACGTTGGCGCCGGCGCCGCGCAGCCAGGCCGCGGGCGAGGCGAGGCCAAACGGTTGGCGGCCGAGTTCGTAGGTGGAGATGAGGACGACGTTCACGGGGGAATTATGGCACGCGGGAGGGAGAGCGGCCAGTTGCGAAGGCTGGAGCCTCGGGGCCTGAAGCCGCGTCCCTGACGAGGGCGCGGCGATTGCGATAGAATGGAGAGGTTCCTCAGAGGAGTGCACCGCACCATGTCCAACGGACAAAAGAATAGTTTTGGGGCTCGCGGCGGGTTGCGTGCCGGCGGGCGGGAATTTCAGATTTTCCGGCTGGGCGAACTGGAGAAGCGCGGCGTGGGCCAGGCGTCGCGCCTGCCGTTTTCGCTGAAGGTGCTGCTGGAAAACCTGCTGCGGCAGGAAGACGGCGCGTTTGTGAAGGCTGGGGACATCGAAGCGCTGGCGCGGTGGAATCCCGCGCAGCCAACGCAAAAAGAAGTGAACTTCATGCCCGCGCGCGTGCTGATGCAGGATTTTACCGGCGTGCCCGCGGTAGTGGATCTGGCGGCCATGCGCGACGCGATGCGCGCGATGGGCGGCGACCCGAAGAAAATCAATCCCCTGCTGCCCGTGGATCTGGTGATCGACCACTCCGTGCAGGTGGACGTATTCGGCAGCCAGCAGGCCTACCTGCTGAACACGGAGATCGAATTCCAACGGAACATGGAGCGGTACGTCTTTTTGCGCTGGGGGCAAAAATCATTCCACGATTTCCGCGTGGTGCCGCCGGGCACGGGCATCTGCCATCAGGTGAACCTGGAATATCTGGGACAAACGGTGTTCACGCGCCAGCAGGACGGCGTGACGTTTGCATTTCCCGATTCGCTGGTGGGCACGGATTCGCACACGACGATGATCAACGCGATCGGCGTGTTCGGCTGGGGCGTGGGCGGAATCGAAGCAGAGGCGGCCATGCTGGGCCAGCCGCTCTCCATGCTGATCCCGGACGTGGTGGGCTTCAAGATGCACGGCCGGCTGCCGGAGGGTTCGACGGCCACGGACCTCGTCCTCACCGTGACGCAGATGCTGCGGAAAAAGGGCGTGGTGGGCAAATTCGTGGAGTACTACGGGCCGGGGCTTTCCAGCCTGACGGTGCCGGACCGCGCCGTGCTCTCCAATATGTCGCCGGAATATGGCGCGACGATGGGCTTTTTTCCCGTGGACGCAGAAACACTGGCATATTTGCGGTTTACCGGGCGCGAGGAAGCGAACGTCCAACTGGTGGAAGCGTACGCGAAGGAACAGGGAATCTTCCGGACGGACGCGACGCCCGACCCGGTGTTCACGGCCACGCTGGACCTGGACCTGGGCGCCGTGGAACCGGCGCTGGCCGGGCCGAAGCGTCCGCAGGATCGCGTGCCGCTGCGCGAGTCGAAGCCCGCCTTCCTGAAATCGCTCGAAGGCGCTGCGATAAAGCACGCGCAGGTGAAATCAAACGGAGACCACTACGATCTGGCCGACGGCTCCGTGGTGATCGCCGCGATCACGAGCTGCACGAACACTTCGAACCCGTCGCTGATGATCGGCGCGGGCCTGCTGGCGAAGAAAGCGGTGGAGCGCGGGCTGAAGGCGAAACCCTGGGTGAAGACGAGCCTGGCGCCGGGATCGAAGGTGGTGACCGACTACCTGGAGGCGGCGGGGCTGACGCAATATTTGAACGCGCTGCGGTTCAATCTGGTGGCTTACGGCTGCACCACCTGCATCGGAAACAGCGGGCCGCTGCCGGAGCCGATTGCCGCGGCGATCAAAGACAACAGCCTGGTGGCCGTTTCCGTGCTGAGCGGCAACCGCAACTTCGAGGGGCGGATCAATCCGCTGGTGCGTGCGAACTATCTGGCCTCGCCGCCGCTGGTGGTGGCGTACGCGCTCGCCGGGCGCATGGACTTCGACATGGCCGCCGAACCGCTGGGCACCGACACCAAGGGGCAGCCGGTGTTCCTGCGCGAAATCTGGCCGTCGCCGCCCGAAATCGAGCAGGCCGTGCGCGCTGCGGTGACTACCGGGATGTTCCAGAAGGAGTACAACGACGTATTCACCGGCACCGAAGAGTGGCGCAGGGTGCCCGTGTGCGAGGGCGAACTGTACCCGTGGGAGAGCACTTCCACCTACATCCAGAACCCGCCCTATTTTGAGCAGATGCCGCGCACGCCCGCCGCGATTGAAGAGATACGCGGGGCGCGCGTGCTGGCCGTGCTGGGCGATAGCGTGACCACGGACCACATTTCTCCCGCGGGCAGCATCGCCCTGGATTCGCCCGCCGGAAAATATCTAATTTCGCTGGGCGTGAAGCCCGGCGACTTCAATTCCTACGGGGCGCGCCGCGGCAACCACCAGGTGATGATGCGCGGCACGTTTGCGAACATCCGCCTGAAGAATTTTATGGTGCCGGGCACGGAGGGCTGGTGGACGGTGCATGTGCCGTCGGGCGAGAAGATGACCATCTACGACGCGGCCATGCGTTACAAACAGGAGAAAACGCCGCTGGTGGTGATCGGCGGGAAGGAATATGGCTCCGGGTCGTCGCGCGACTGGGCGGCAAAGGGCACGCTGCTGCTGGGCGCGCGTGCGGTGCTGGTGGAGAGTTACGAACGCATCCACCGGTCAAACCTGGTGGGGATGGGCGTGCTGCCATTGGAGTTTTTGCCGGGAGAAAACCGGGAGTCGCTGGGGCTTACCGGCGCCGAGACGATTGATGTGACCGGGCTGGCGGAAGGGGTCACGCCCCGGAAGAAAGTTACCGTACGGGTGACGGATGCGAAGGGCGCGGTGAAAACATTTAACGCGGTGGCGAGGATCGATACGCCCGAAGAGGTTGAGTATTACCGGCACGGCGGAATTTTGCCGTTTGTGCTGAGGAAGATGCTCTGACCGAATGGAAGGTCTGGGATGGGTATTCGAAAGGCCCACGGTCAAAAGAGCACTGACCGCGGCTACCTAGGCAGGGGAGGAACCCGCCCGAGTACACAGAAGGGCGGGCGCGGGACTCCGGCGTTACGAGAGCAGGGCAGTTACCTTCGCCGGCTGGGCTTGCGGCGGAGTTTCACGGCCGGATCAGCGCATCCCCGCGCTAGGATTTTCTCACCACATTCTTCCAGGGCGTCGCAACGGCAGGATTTGAGGCGGTGGAGCAGGCGCTGCATCGTCCTGATGCTGTCGAGGAGCGTTGCGAGTTCCGCGAGTTTGCGCTGGGAGAGCGTCTTCCAGCGTTCCGAGGGCCGGGCTGCCGGGCGAAAGCCGAAGAAGAGCTGACGGATTTCCCCCAGACTGAATCCAGCCTGTCGCGCACGCTGCACCACGGCCAGGCGGCGAAGGGCGGCCGCGTCGTAGCGTCTCTTCCCTCCCGCGCGGGCCGGCGGCGAGAGAACGCCGAGCTGTTCGTAGTAACGCACCGCCGACGGGCGAAGTCCCACCTGGCGGGCGACATCTGAAATGGACATTTGGGGCATGAACATATTCTACGGCAGGCTTCCGTGAAATCGGGCTTGACTTAAAGCTGACTTGAAGTCGTAGGGTTACCTGAGCGGCATGCAGCTCTGGAATGCGGCCGCGGAGGCGGACCTATGAAGACAGTTTTGACGGCTACAGCAGCCATTCTCTTGCTCGGACTCCTCGCGGGCTCGCAGGCGGGAACGACGACGGCGCCAAGGCAGGCCAATCAGGGCAGCGCGGAGAAGATAGAGACAACTCCCTTCTACTGCAATATGCACGGACTGAACCCGGAACAAAGGAAGCGCAAGACGGAACTGGATGGGATCTTGCGCGGGACGCGCACGGGCGCTCGGGAGCTTCCTGATGGATTCGAGTTTCAATTCCCCGCCGACCCGGCCACTTTCCGGACTGTCGCTGAATGGGTGGTGATGGAGCGGGCGTGTTGTCCGTTTTTTGATTTGGAGTTGCGGTTGGAGCGGGAAGGAGGGCCGTTTTGGCTGCGGCTTACAGGGAGAGAAGGAGTGAAGAAGTTCATCAAGGGCGAGTTTCGCGAAGCGTGGTTTCGGTAGCGGTATGCGACCTCAGAAAGGCGCATAGGCTGAAGCCTGTGCCACTTGCGGGCCTGAAGGCCGCGCTACGGTTCAGCGGCGGTCCAGGGCTGGGTGGCGGACGTCGCGGCCGGCTACCATGAAGATTACGTCTTCGGAGATGTTGGTGGCGTGGTCGGCGATGCGTTCGAGATTCTTGGCCACGAGGATCAGCTCGAAAGCCGGGAAGACTACGGCGGAATCCTCCATCATGTAGGTGAGGAGTTCGCGGAAGATCTGGTTGCGCAGGGAGTCTACAACGTCGTCGCGGGCCAGGACGTTGCGGGCCAGCTCGGTATCGCGGCGGACGAGGGCGTTGAGGCTGTCGCGCACCATTTCTTCGGCGATTTCGCTCATGCGCGGCAGGTCCACGTAGGGCTTTACACGCGGGTGGCGCAGGATGCGCAGGGCGGACTGCGCGATGTTGACGGCCTGATCGCCGATGCGTTCGAGGTCGCCATTGATGCGCGACATGGCGATGGCGAAGCGCAGGTCGCCGGCCATGATCTGCTGGGTGGCCAGCAGCTTGACCACGCGCTCGTCCACTTCAATCTGCATCTCGTTGATGGCGGGCTCTTCTTCGATGACGCGGTTGGCCAGCTCTTTTTCGCTGTCGAGCACGGCCTGCACGGCCTGGTGAACGGCGCGCTCGGCGAGCGAGCCCATCCAGACGAGGCGCTCCTTCAATTCCTCGAGTTCTTTTTCGAAGTGACGTTCCATCGAGCCGCTCCTTATCCGAACCGGCCGGTAATGTACGCCTCAGTCCGTGGATCGGAGGGCGTGGTGAACAGTTGTTCGGTGGACTGAAATTCGATCAGATGGCCTTCCAGCATGAAAGCGGTCAGGTCGCTCGAACGGGCGGCCTGCTGCATGTTGTGGGTGACGATGGCCATGGTGCAATTGTCTTTGAGCGAAAACAGGAGCTCTTCGATCTTGGCGGTGCTGATGGGATCGAGCGCGGAGCAGGGCTCGTCGAGCAGCAGGACCTCGGGGTCCACGGCGAGGGCGCGGGCGATGCACAGGCGCTGTTGCTGGCCGCCGGAGAGGGCGTAGGCGGATTTCTGGAGCGAGTCCTTGACCTCTTCCCAGAGGGCGGCGCGGCGCAGGCTCTTCTCGACGGCTTCAGCCAGATTGCCCTTGTAGCCGTTGACGCGCAGGCCGTAGGCGATGTTGTCGAAGATGGACTTGGGAAACGGATTAGGCCGCTGGAAAACCATGCCGATGCGGCGGCGCAGGCGGGTGACGTCCTGATCGAAGATGTCTTCGCCGTCGAGCAGGATCTGGCCTTCCAGGCGGGAAATCTTTACGGTTTCGTGCATGCGGTTGAGGGTGCGGAGCAGTGTGGATTTTCCGCAGCCCGACGGGCCGATCAGCGCGGTAACGCGATTGATGGGCACGGTAAGGGAAATATCGTGGAGCGCCTTCTTGGCGCCGTAATAGAAGTTGAGGCCGCGGACTTCCAGACGTGGCTGGAGACCGGCGAGGGGGTCGGTTTTCCCCTCGTGTGCCGGGGTCAGGGTGGTCTTGCGCGCCGCGCCCAGAGCCGCATTCATGGGGAGCTCCACGTGCATCACCTCGGGACCGAAGTTCCGCGGGAGAGAACTCCGCGCGCGATAATATTGATGGTCAGAACCATGCCGAGAAGCACCAGACCGGCGGCCCAAGCCTGCCGATGCCAGTCATCATACGGTGAAATCGCGTAGCTGTAGACGACAACCGGAAGCGAGGCGATGGGCTGGTTCCAGCCGGGGCTCCAGAAACGGTTGTTGAGCGCGGTGAAGAGCAGGGGCGCGGTTTCTCCGGCGACGCGCGCGACGGAAAGCAGAATGGCGGTAAGGATGCCGCGGTAGGCGGCCGGCACCACGATGGTGAGAATCGTCCTCCACTTGCTGGCGCCCAGGGCCATGGCTCCCTCGCGGAGGGCCAGCGGGACGTTGCGCAGAAACTCCTCCGTGCTGCGCAGCGTGATGGGAATCATCATGATGCCCAGGGCAAACCCGCCGGCGAGCGCGGAGAAATGCTTCATGCGCAACACAATCAGCGTGTAGGCGAAAATCCCGATGACGATCGAGGGCACGCCGTTCAGCAGGTCCGCGGTGTACTGCAGGATGAACGCGGAAACTTTCCCGCTGAACTCCGCCATGTAGATTCCGCCGATGACGCCGATGGGGATTCCCACTATGGAGGCCAGCAAGATCAGTTTGAGGCTGCCTACGATGGCGTTGGCCATGCCGCCGCCGGTCTCTCCCACGGGCTTGGGAAGCTTGGTGAAGAAATCCCAGTTGACGTCTGATCA
>DATFZR010000227.1:0-3233 GCA_035314265.1 Candidatus Acidiferrales bacterium | reverse complement strand
GACTTGATCGGCGGCGCAAGCACGGAGCGCTGCGGCACCCAGCCGCCCAGCTCCTGGCGGCGCGCGCGCAGGTACTGCATCTCCGGGCTGTTTTCCGGCGGGCGGTAGAAGGGAGCCTCGGCCACGTCTTCATCGCGGATGGGGATGCCGAAGCGCGAGCGGAATTCGCGCAGCTCGTCTTCGTTCAGCTTTTTCTGCTGGTGCGTGATGTTGCGGCCTTCGCCGGCCTCGCCCAGTCCGTAGCCCTTGATGGTGCGCGCCAGGATTACGGTCGGCGAGCCGGTGTGCTCGACGGCGGACTTGTACGCGGCATACACCTTTCGCGGGTCGTGCCCGCCCAGGCGCAGTTTGCGCACCTGGTCGTCGGAGAGGTGCTCGACGAGCTTCTCGAGGCGCGGGTCGCCGCCAAAGAAGTGCTGGCGCGTGTAGGAGCCGGGTTCGACCACGAACTTCTGCGATTCGCCGTCCACGACTTCGCCCATGCGCTGCACCAGCGCGCCTTCGGTGTCGTGTTCCAGCAACGTATCCCAGTCGCTTCCCCAGATGACTTTGATGACGTTCCAGCCCGCGCCGCGGAACGCGGCCTCGAGCTCCGAGATGATTTTCCCGTTGCCGCGCACCGGACCGTCCAGGCGCTGCAGGTTGCAGTTGACCACGAAGATCAGGTTGTCGAGCCGCTCGCGCGAGGCCAGCGTGATGGCGCCCAGCGCCTCGGGCTCGTCCGTTTCGCCGTCGCCCAGGTAGGCCCACACTTTCGCGTCTGACTGCGGCCGGAGCCCGCGGTCTTCCAGGTAGCGGTTAAAGCGCGCCTGATAGATGGACATGATGGGGCCGAGCCCCATCGAAACCGTCGGGAACTGCCAAAAATCCGGCATCAGCCAGGGGTGCGGGTAGGAGGAGAGCCCGCCTTCAGGTTTCAGCTCGCGGCGGAAGTTTTCCAGTTGCTGGACGGTCAGCCGGCCTTCCAAAAACGCGCGCGCATAGATTCCCGGCGCAGCGTGCCCCTGGAAATAAACCATGTCGCCGGCAAAGTCTTTTGTTTGCGCGCGGAAGAAATGGTTGAAGCCGACTTCAAACAGCGTGGCTTGCGAGGCGTAGGTGGAAATGTGGCCGCCGATGTTGTGCTCCACGCGGTTCGAGCGCACCACCATGGCCAGCGCGTTCCAGCGGATGATGCTCTTGATGCGCCGCTCGATTTCCTGGTCGCCGGGAAACGGCGCCTGCTTGTCGTAGGGAATCGTGTTGACGTAAGGCGTGTTCGCGGTGAAGGGCAGGGGGACGCCGGTGCGCTGCGCGTGCGCGCGCAACTGGTCCAGGATTTGAGCGGCGCGTTCCGGCCCGCTCTCCTGCACCAGCGCCTCAAAGGATTCCACCCACTCGCGCAGCTCCGCATCGGGCGCGGCGGCGGCCTGGCCGTTTGTGATGTGATTTGTGATCGTGCTCATTTCCGTTGGTCCTTGCGTCGAGCGACACCCAGCCGCATATTTCCGGCCGTGGGTTGTGCCCCTTTCTCAGTGACCAGTATATCCGCATTCGCCCCACTGGGACAAAACGGAATGGCCGCGAAACCGCAGCTGCGTCCCAGCATGTGAACCGGGATGCCGGAGGCTATGCGGATCGCCTAGCTTACGGAACTGTCTTCGGATGAATCCGCGTTGTCCTGGCGGCTGCAGGAAACCCGCTGAATGGTGACGCCCAGCACGTGCCGGTTCACCTGGGGGCCCACAATCGCTCCCTTCACCGTTCGCGAGTAGCTTCCATAGCGGACGCCGCTCAGTTTGAAGTGCAGGGACACTTCCTCCCGGTAGGGGACGCCATCCTTGTTCACGCCTTCCGCGGCGATCCGGGCATCAATTTCGAGGACAACCTTCTCGGCTTTGTCTTTCTTTGCTTTTTCGTCCGGATCGATCGTGGTGCTGACGAGGTAGTAGGTGTTCGTGGTGTCTTCCGACTGCACCTCGACAGTGGCGGCTGCGGAACTGCAACCCTCGCCGGCCGAAGCGACGGGAGACGCGGAAAAAACAACCGTGAGCATCAGGAAGAGCGCGCAAATCCGCATTTCTGACCTCGTTCTTATTTCGATTCCCAGCGCCACGTAAGATACACCCGAACGATTGGGGATTCCATCAGGCAAGCGGAAGGCGCCTGGGCCAGGGTGAAAGACAAATCCGGACTGCTGGAGGGGGACTACGCGGATGGAAGAAGGCTCGCAATGTTTCAGGACGTAAGGGATGTGAAGGCCAAGCAAGAGACGCTGCAGGGCGTGATTCGAAAGTGGCTGGCGTCGCTGGACAAGAGCTAGAAGCCCCGCCCGCGGAAAGTGCACGATGGCCGCTTGTGGGGAGGCCAGACTAGGAAGCAGCGCCCCTACGATTTCTTCAGGAAGGTGCCGCGGTCGAGCTCGCGGAACGCCTGCTGGAGCTGTTCCTGTGTGTTCATCACGATGGGGCCGTACCAGGCTACCGGCTCTTCGAGCGGTTTGCCGGAGACGAGCAGAAATCGGATGCCCTCGTCTCCAGCTTGCACCGTGAGTTCGTCGCCGCCATCGAAGAGGACGAGCGAGCGGTTGTCGGCCTCCAATGGCGGCGCTGTGTCCAGCCACTTCACGGCCTCGGTGGGCACGGCGAGGGGTTCGGAGGAGTTGCAGAATTTACCGGCGCCGGCAAAGACGTAGGCGAAGGCGTGCCGTGTGTGCTCGACGGGAATCGTTTTTCTCCGGCCCGGCGCAACGGACACATCGATGTAGATGGGGTCCGCGGCAATGCCCTCAACCGGGCCGCGCTTTCCCCAGAAGCTGCCGCACACGACGCGCACGTGCGTGCCGTCGTCGTCGGTGATCTGGGGAATTTCCCCGGATTTCACCTCCTGGTAGCGCGGAGGCGTCATTTTGAGCGCCGCGGGAAGATTGGCCCAAAGTTGGAAGCCGTGCATGCGGCCGGCCGAGTCGCCTTTGGGCATTTCCTGATGGATGATGCCGCTGCCGGCCGTCATCCACTGTACGTCCCCGGAAGCGATCACGCCTTTGTTGCCCATGCTGTCGCCGTGATCCACGGTTCCGGCCAGCACGTAGGTGATGGTCTCAATGCCGCGATGCGGATGCCAGGGAAAGCCCGCCAGATAATCGTCGGGAACATCGTTGCGGAAATCGTCGAGAAGCAGAAAAGGATCGAAATCGGATGTGTTGCCGAATCCAAATGCACGCCGCAGATGCACCCCCGCTCCCTCAAGCGTCG
>DATFZR010000226.1:0-6376 GCA_035314265.1 Candidatus Acidiferrales bacterium | reverse complement strand
TTGCTCAGCACGACGATGGCGATTTTGCGACCAGTAAGGTTCTGCTGATGAGGGATGCTTTGGTCGGTGGTCACCAGCACGTCAAATCCGGCATCTTCCGCAACCTTTAGAAGATCTCCGTTGGTGAACGTATCCCATCCCTGCTCCTTGGCTTGCTTTACCGTGTGCCCTTCGAGCGAGCGGGCAATTCCTCGGGGTGCGCCATGGTCCAAGAGAACACGCATCAGCGGCGAACTGCGGTTTCCAGGCTACGGGCGGCGAAATTCAGGACGGCGACAATCTGTTCCCGGGTGACATCGAACTGTTCGATGATCTCGTCGATGGTCATGCCGTCTTCGAGGTTCACGAAGACGGTGGCTACTGGCATGCGCGTGCCGCGGAACACCCAGGCTCCGCTGACCTTTCCTGGAACGCTTTCGACTGCGGGGCATTGGGACCAGTCGAGCGCGGGCATAACGGGGCTCCTTTTGAGTATCCTACCGCAAAGGGAAGGAAAAATCCCTTGACTTTGTGATAACTTCCTAGTAAGATGCCCCGGTGATGACCTACGCGAACCACGCCAGACCATCCCGAGCGACCGCACTCAGTTCGATCTAACCCTATTAGAATCAGGCGTTCACGCACTCCCGTCTGACCGCCGAGAAAACGACGCCCAATGTTTTCAATGGTTTACGAACTCCGCCCCAATCGTCTTTTGGCTATGTCCTGTGTTTTCTTGCGATTACGAACTCCCGGGCAAAAAGGGATGGGGGGTACCCCCCTGTGGCACCGCCCCCTCGGGTGGCTCGGGTGTTCGTAGCACAGGCAATCGTGCCTGTGCGCCGTGCCGGCCAGCACCGCAGGCTTCACCGAACTACCGATCGGCTGACGGCAGGTGACTACGCAATGAGCCTGAGTTGTTCCATAACGATGCGCCATAACGTTAGACAGAGAGCACAGACAGGATTGTCTGTGCTACTAGACCTACGCCTTGTAGACGCGTTCTACGTTGAAGACGCCGGGCTTGCGCTTGATGGCTACGAGGATGCGGTCGAGCTGGCGGCGGTCTTTGATTTCGAGGGCGATTTCCGTGCGGGAGGGCAGTTCTTCCTGGTGCGTTTCGAGGGAGCGGATGTTGGCGCCGGCGTCGCTGATGGCGGCGGTGATTTCGGCGAGCATGCCGGGGCGGTCTTCTGTGAGGACGAGGAGGCGGGCCACGAACTGGCCCTCTACGGCGCCGGTCCATTCGACGTCCATGCGGCGCTCGGATTCGTAGAGGAGGTTCTGCACGTTGGGGCAACTGCGGTTGTGGACGGCTACGCCGCGGCCGCGGGTGATATAGCCGACGATTTCGTCACCGGGAATCGGGTTGCAGCACTTGGCGCGAAAGACGAGCAGGTCGTCGTGGCCGTGCACCTGGATGGAGGGCTCGCCGAGTCCCAGGGCTTTTTTGACGGCGGTGACGAGCTTGGGCGGCGCCTCCGGAGCGGTGTCGGAAAGGGGCTCGCCCAGAATTTTTTGCAGCGCCTGGCGCGGCGAGAATTTTCCGTAGCCGAGCGCGGCGTAGAGATCTTCCGCGCGCGAGCAGCCGTAATCCGGCGCGACCTTGGCGACAGCCTCGTCGTTAATGCGCTTCAGGCTTACGCCGAAGTTCCTGGCTTCTTTTTCCAGCAGTTTGCGGCCGAGGTCGGTGGCCTGGTCGCGTTCGTGCAGGTTGATCCAGTGGCGGATTTTGCTGCGGGCGCGCGAGCTGCGCACGAAGCTGAGCCAGTCGCGGCTGGGCGTGTGGTTTTTCTGCGTGATGATTTCGACCACGTCGCCATTCGAAAGCGGGTGACGCAGCGTCACCATCTGGCCGTTCACGCGCGCGCCGACGCACTGGTTGCCGACTTCGGTATGCACGGCGTAGGCGAAGTCCACGGGAGTGGCGCCGCGCGCGAGCGGGATCACTTTCCCCTTGGGCGTGAAGGTGTAGACCTCTTCGGGATACAGGTCCACGCGCAGGGTGGAGAGGAACTCGGCGGGCTCCTGCATCTCCTGCACCCACTCGATGAGCTGGCGCATCCACACGATGCGCTGGTCGTCGCCGGAGGCCACGGTCTTGCCGTCCTTGTATTTCCAATGGGCGGCCACGCCCTGTTCGGCGATGCGATGCATTTCCTGCGTGCGAATCTGCACCTCGAAGGGCTGCCCGGAGTGGATCACGGTGGTGTGCAGCGACTGGTAGAGATTGGGCCGGGGCATGGCGATGTAGTCCTTGAAGCGGCCGGGGACGGGGCGCCAGATCTGGTGGATGACGCCCAGAGCGGCGTAGCAATTGCGCACCGTGTCGGTGATGACGCGGACGGCGAGCAGGTCGAACACCTGGTCGAGCGGGCGCTGCTGGCGCTCGATCTTCACGTGCAGGGAGAAGAGGCCTTTGATGCGTCCCTGCACCTCGGCGGGAATGCCGTTTTCGAGCGTGGTTTCGCGGATCATCTGCTGCACCTCGGCCAGGAATTTCTCGTGGGTCTTGCTCTTGCTGGCCACGCGCTTTTCGAGGTCGGCGGAGGATTCGGGCTCGAGGAAGCGGAAGGCGCGGTCTTCGAGCTCGTGGCGGATGAGGCCCATGCCCAGGCGGTGCGCGATGGGGGAGTAGATGTCCAGGGTCTCGCGGGCGATGCGCTGCTGCTTTTCCGCGGGGAGGAACTCGAGCGTGCGCATGTTGTGCAGGCGGTCGGCCAGCTTGACGAGGACGACGCGCACGTCGTCCACCATGGCGAGGAGGACTTTGCGGACGTTTTCGGCCTGGCGCGTTTCAGGGGCGCGCAGGTCGAGGCGGCTGATTTTGGTGACGCCGGCGACGAGGCGCGCGACTTCTTCGCCAAAGCGCTCGCGGATCTGCTCGATGGGGATTTTGGTGTCTTCGACGACGTCGTGCAGCAGGGCGCCGCAGAGGGCGGTGACGTCCAGGCGCATGTCCGCGAGCAGGTGGGCCACCTCGAGCGGATGCGTCATGTAGGCTTCGCCGGACTGGCGGAGCTGTCCGCGGTGCTGCTCGGCGGCAAAGTCGAAGGCGCGGCGGAGGAGTTCGATATCGCTGCCGGGGCGCTGCTGGGTGACGCGGGCGGCCAGCTCCTCAAAGCGCGCCGCGAGCTTCTGCTCGGCGGAGCGATTGACGAGATACGGTTTGCCCTGATTGGCCATGGGGATTCCACTATTGTAAGGCCGGAACGAGGAGGGTCCAGGCAAGAGATGACCATTTGAGATGTCTATAGTAAGATAGAATGGTCTGAAGGGGACATGATGAAAACGCCGCGCGGAAAAGCGATTCAACAGGTAGCCATCTCCGACTTCAAGGCGCGCTGCCTGGCGCTGCTCGATGAAGTGAGCAAGACGAAGATGCCGCTGCGCATCACGCGCCGCGGCCGGCCCATCGCCGACGTGGTTCCCGCGGCGCCTGACGGCGGCGAGCGGAGCTGGATTGGCTCGATGGCCGGGACGTTGAAGCTGACGGGGGACATCGTGTCGCCGGTGATCGAAACCGGCGACATCGAGGCGCTCGAGCCATGAAGCTGCTGCTCGATACGCACATCTGGTTGTGGAGCCTGGGGGAGCCGCAGCGGCTGGCGCGACGCGTGCTGCGCGAGCTGGAGAATCCGGGGAACGAGCTGTGGCTTTCTCCGGTGAGCACGTGGGAAGCGCTGCTGTTGCGTTCGAAGGGCCGCGTACGGTTCGAGGGCAGCCCGCGGGAGTGGACGGCGAGGGCCTCGGCGCATCTGCGGGAAGCGCCGCTGACGCACGCGATCGTGGCCGCGGCGCAGGAGCTGGAGATCGAGCATACGGATCCCGCCGACCGCTTTCTGGCGGCGACGGCGGGCGTGCTGGGCCTGACGCTGGTGACCGCGGATCAGCGGCTGCTGGGGCTGGGAACGATTGCCACGCTGGCGAATCGGTGAGGGGAGGCGGCCCGAGTGGCGTCAGGCGAGGTCGGCGTCTTTGGTTTCGCGCATGGCGAGCAGGCCGGTGATGGAGAGGAGGGCGGTGGCCGCGAGGTAGTAGCCTACGGAGCGCAGTTGATGGTGCTGGGCGAGCCATGTGGCGACGTACGGCGCCAGGGACGCGCCGAAGATGCCTGCGAGGTTGAAGGTGAGCGAACTACCGGAGTAGCGCACCGCGGTCGGGAAAAGCTCCGAGAGCACGGTGCCGAGAGGGCCGTAGACGAGGCCGACGAGCGACATCCCCAGGATCATCATGACGACGACGCCCGCGGTTCCCGCTTCAAACAGAGGCGCCAGCACCATGCCGAAGGCGAGCAGCCCGGCATTCACCCACAGCAACAGCTTGCGCCGGCCCATCTGGGCCAGCACCGCGGCGAGGGGAATCGTCGCGCCGAAGAACAGGATGCCGAACAACTGGATGATGAGGAAGCGTTCGCGGCTGTAGCCGAGCGCGCTGGTTCCCCAGGAAAGAGCGAAAACGGTGAGCAGGTAAAAGATGACGTACGCGCTGATGCTGATCAGGATGCCGGTGAAAACGGTGGCCCAATGGTCGCGCATGAGGGTGAGGATGGGAATGCGGACGCGGCGGCGCTGGTCCACGGCCTGGCGGAAGACGGGCGTCTCGGTGATGGTGAGGCGCACGTACAAGCCGAGGAGAACGAGCACGGAACTGGCCAGAAACGGGATGCGCCAGCCAAAGGCGAAGAATTGCTGGTCTGTGAGGGCGGTGGAGAGCAGGAGGAAGACGCTGCCCGACAACAGGAAGCCGACGGGCGCGCCCAACTGCGGAAACATGCCGTACCACGCGCGTTTTCCCGGCGGAGCGTTCTCCACGGCCAGGAGCACGGCGCCGCCCCATTCGCCGCCGAGACCGAGCCCCTGGCCGAAGCGGCACAGCGCGAGCAGCAGCGGCGCGGCCAGGCCGATCGTGGCGTAGGTGGGCAGCAGGCCGATGGTGACGGTGGAGATGCCCATGGTGAGGAGCGCGGCGATGAGCGTGGTCTTGCGGCCGATGCGGTCTCCGAAATGGCCGAAGAGCACCGAGCCGATGGGGCGCGCGAGGAACGCGATGGCGAATGTGGCGAGAGATGCGAGCGTGGCCGAGGCGGGATCGGACTTGGGAAAGAACAGCCGGGGGAAGACAAGCACCGCCGCCGTGGCGTAGATATAAAAGTCAAAGAACTCGATGGCCGTGCCGATGAGGCTGGCGAAGAGGACCTGGCTGGGGCTGTTCACGCGCCGGCCGCTCCCATCCGCCGGCCCGCTCTGTGAATTGGCCATCGCGTTCAGCGGCGGCTGCTCCGGGCTTCTTCGTTCTTTAGGACGTGGGTTGCGGCTGCGACGCGCGATTCTGCTTGATCTCTTTGACCTTTTCGATCAACGCGTCGGCGTCTGAGAGGAGCTTTGCGCGTTCGTCAGTGGATTCGACCATGTCTGCCTTCTGGCGATCGAGCAGGTTCAGGTAGGCCATGGCGTCGTCGTAATCGGGGCGGATTTCGACGGCCTTCTGGAGCGCGGTGATGCCTTCGTCCACATCGTGTCCATAGGAGGCGACAAACTGCTCGCGCAGGTTGTTGGGAAGGGGATCGCCATCCTTGATTTGTTTCTTGGCGGTCTGATCCTTGTTGAAGTCAAAGCGCATCTGCAGGTTGGCCTTGAAAGCGAGCGTCCAATCGATGAGGCCGACCCAGTAGTACGGCTCCGGGTCGTCGCCTTTGATCTTGATGTGCTGCTGATGGTAGGAGCGCGACTCCTTCATCATGTCGATATTGGGCGGGGGACCGGCGGCCATGTTGAAAAGGAGGGAGCCGATGCCGTCAATGGCGTTCAGATTGTTGGGATCTTTTTGGAGGACTTCCTTGTATTCGGCGATGGCCTGATTGGCGTGGTCTACGTTGGCCTTATCGGGCGAGCCGGGAACGTAGAGGTTGGCATAGGCGGTGGCCAGGTAGAGGCGGGCAGTCTTCAGGTCTGGATCGAGTTCCTTGGCCTCTTTGAATTTCTCGACGGCGGAGTCGAATTGATTGGCTTTGTAGGCCTGGACGCCCTTGTTGAGCATGTCGCGCGCCTTGAGCTTGTTGCAGCCCGTGGCGGCGAAGGAAAGAACAGCGGCCAGCGCGAGCGCCGTCCTCATGGTCCGAGAGATCGGGCGCGAAACCCGGCGCAAATCTGCCGCAGCGATGCTCTGCATGGTTCTCTTTGCCCCCAGACCCTTTCTTGCGCGGCCCGCCGCGTTGCCCCCAAGGCGAGCCGTCGTTACCCGCTTACTGCCCCGATTCAACTTTGGTGGTCATCAGCCCCACATGGTCGATGTTGGCGCTGTGCATGATGTCGATGGCCTTGGCGACCTGCTCGAAGGGAACGCCATTATCTCCCCGGATAAACGCCACGCGCTCGGCCCGGGTCTTGAAAATGTC
>DATFZR010000225.1:0-7220 GCA_035314265.1 Candidatus Acidiferrales bacterium | reverse complement strand
GCGGGAAGCGCTCGACCCCACGCAATGGCTTTTTCTGGATACGGAAACCACCGGCCTCGCCGGAGGCACGGGCACCTACGCCTTTCTCGTGGGCCTGGCCTGGTGGGACGCGGGCGGCCTGGAAGTCGAGCAGCTCTTCCTGCGCGATTACAGCGAAGAACACGCCATGCTGGAGGCGCTGGCCGCGCGCATGGCGGAGCGCCGCGTGCTGGTGACCTTCAACGGCCGCTCGTTCGACTGGCCGCTGCTCGAAACGCGCTACCGCATGACGCGCCGCATCTCTGCCGCCGCGCCCGCCGCGCATCTGGACCTGCTGCATCCCGCGCGCCAGCTCTGGCGCCTGAAGTTCGGCTCGGTGCGGTTGATGGAGCTCGAGCGCAACGTGCTGATCCCGGACTGCGGCATCTCCTGGCAGCGCGAAGACGACATCCCCGGCATGCTGATCCCGCAGGCATATTTCTCCTACCTTCGCGGCGGCGGGCCGGAAGCGCTCTCGCAGGTTTTCCGGCACAACCAGATGGACCTGCGCGGCCTGGCCGCGCTGGCCACGCGCGTGATCGCGCTTCTCGCGGACCCGCACGCGGCCACCACGGATGCGCTCGAGCTCTACGGCCTTTCGCGCCTCTTCGAACGCCGCGGCCACGCTGCGGATGCACGCCTGCTCTACGAGAGCGCTCTTGCCGCCGGACTGCCGGAAGAAGCGGATCGCGCCGCGCGCCGCGAACTGGCGCGGCTGGCCAAACGCGAGCGCGACTTTGGCCGCGCCACCGAGCTGTGGGAAGACATCCTGGGCGAAACCCGCGATGGCCTGGACGCCTACGAACAGCTCGCCATGTACTACGAGCATCGCGCCGGCGCCCCCGAACGCGCCCTGGAGCTGACCCGCGACGCGCTCGAAGCGCTGGGCATTGCCTGGCGCCGCGGCAGCGTTCCGCCGGCTGCCTACCGCCGCCTGCGCGCGCGCCTGGGCCGGCGTCTCGAGCGCCTGGAAGCTGGCGCGTCCGGCGCGTCCGGCGCGTCCAGTATCTCGGGCGGCTCGGGCGCCTCGGGCGGCTCGGGCGCTGCTGAACTTTTTGCTCCCGGGCCGGCACCCCACGCATCTAAGAGCCATCCCGTTTCGAACGCAAAGTCCGGATAGACGGCGCGTCTACCCGCGCCACAGAATGCCAGGGAGGTAGAACATGGCCAGCGTTGGAGATGCTTTCTTTCAGGAACAATTGACCACGCGCCGCGAACGTCTGGAAGCCGTCACCTCGCGCAACGGGGACACCGCGGAAATCCATCGCCTGGTGGCGCAGGTGGATGCGGCGCTGGCGCGACTGGAAAACGGGACGTTTGGCGTCTGCGAATTGTGCGGTGGCACTGTGGAGCCCGCGCGGATGATCGCGGATCCACTGACGCGCATCTGCCTGGACGAGCTGCCGCCCGAAGAACGCCGCCGCCTGGAAGCCGATCTGGAAATGGCGGGCCGCATCCAGCGGGCGCTCTTGCCGCCGGAAGACCTGGCCGTGCACGGCTGGGAGGTTCATTACCGCTACGAGCCCGTGGGACTGGTGAGTGGAGACTACTGCGACCTGATCGTGGCCGCCGCTCCGTCAAACGAACTCTTCTTCCTGCTGGGCGACGTTTCCGGCAAGGGCGTGGCCGCTTCGTTGCTGATGACGCATTTGCACGCGATGTTCCGCAGCCTTGTGACCGTCCGCCAGCCGCTCGAGCAGATGCTCGCAGTGGCCAGCCGCCTTTTCTGCGAGAGCACCACGGCCGGCCAGTTCGCGACTCTCGTGGCGGGGCGCGCCGATGCCTCCGGCGATCTGGAAATCGCCAGCGCCGGCCACCCTCCGGCCTTGCTGCTGCACAACAACGGAATCACACGCATCGAATCGGGCGGATTCCCTCTGGGCATGTTCTCCGACGCCCGCTTCGTCTCTCAAAAGTTGGCGCTGCGCCCCGGCGATGCCCTGCTCTTCTATTCCGACGGCGTCACGGAATCGCGCAGCGCGGAAGGCGAAGAGTACGGGCTCGAACGCCTCTCGCAACTGGCAGGCAAACAGCGCTGCTGCAGCCCGGCGGATCTGGTTGCATCCTGCCTGGGGGAGCTGCGCGCCTTCTCCGGCAGCCAGCCGCGAACGGACGACGTAACCATGATGGCGCTGCGCCGCGCGGCGTGACGCGCTTCGCTCCTTGACACACTCAGTGGTCTCTCGCACAGTTAATGCGCCCTGGGTCGCGCCCTCTCCCCGCGGCGGGCTGACGCCATGCACGAACACGTCGTCCAGTTCATCTCGCACTACGCCTACGGAGGCATCTTTGCGCTCCTGGTGTTCGGCATTGTGGGCATCCCGGTTCCCGACGAGTTCCTGCTCACGTTCGTTGGCTACCTGGTCTTCCGCCGCCAGTTGAGTTTTCCTCCCGCGCTCGCCGCCGCGTTCGCCGGCAGCGCCTGCGGCATCACGCTGAGCTACATCCTGGGGCGCACCGCGGGCTCCTGGGCAGTGGACCGCTACGGCCGCTGGCTGCACCTGAACAATCGGGATCTCGAGCGCGCGCACGACTGGTTTGGACGCCTGGGCGGATGGGCCATCACCTTCGGCTACTTCATCGCCGGCGTGCGGCACCTGACGGCTCTCGCCGCGGGCATGGCCAGGTTTGAGCCGCCGAAGTTCGCCGCTTTCGCGTACACAGGTGCGCTGCTCTGGACCACCACCTTCATCGGCCTGGGCGTTTATCTGGGTGAGCGCTGGCATGAAGGCAGCCGCCCGTTCCGGCATCTTTCGATTCTCGCGCTGGCCGCGGTTGCCGTGGCCGCGCTGGTCTATGTGGTCTGGCACGCGATAAGCCGCCGTCCGAAGCCCCAGGCCTGAAGCACGCCCGGGCGACGACCCGGCTGGGCGCCTCCGCCAACTTCCCCGCGGCACGCCGCATCGAACCAACATTCCCACGGAGCGCTATTCCACTCAAACGAGAGGTGACGTATGAAAACGACCATCCTGTGCCTGTGCGCGACGGTCTTGCTCTGCGCTCCGGCGGCCAGGTCGCAGAACCCGGAGCCGAAGTTCATTGCCGATACGCTGGTGGTGCAGGCTGAGGGAACCTTCGAATCGGACCCCGACCTGGCCACGCTGACGTTTGACATCTACTCGCAAGAGAAGGAATTGAAGATCGCGTACGACAAGGCCTCCGCGGCCATCCAGAAAATCGCCGCGCTGGCGGATAAGAACGGGCTGAAGAAGGAAGATGTTTCGAGCGGCGCCCTGACCGTAACCCCCATCTACGGAGGCGACCGTAAGAAGCGCACCAGATCGTTCATCGTTCGGGGCTTGGTGGTGCTAAGAGTCCGCGAGTTCTCGAAGCTCGGTCCGATTCTGGACGAATCCGTCGCCGACGAAATCACCGATCTCCGCTCGCTCACCTACTCCCTGGCGGATGAAGAGGCGGCGAAAGAGCGCGCCGTGGCGCAGGCGATGAAGCGGGCCATCGGGCGAGCCAATGCCGCGCTGGGAGAAAAGGGCCAACAGGTGGGAGCCTTGCGTTTTGCGAATCTCGACGTGCGGCAACTCGTGGGTGTGGCACGGCTGGAGATGGGTGCGCTCAGCCAGACCGTGGAAGTCTCGGGTTGGAGTAAGGCAAAGGCCGCGCCCCTACCGCCGCCACCGCCCTTGCCGCGCCCCGAGAAAATCACGGTGAGCGCAACGGTGCAGTGTGCGTTCCAAATTCGCTGAGGAATTCCGCGGAGGGGTGCGCAGAGAAAGAGAGCCGGCCTGAAGGCCGGCCCTACATCGGGGGCGCGGAAATTCCCGGGTGCGGCGGCCTGACTACGCGGGCCACGTCCTGGTCGCCCGGCTTCGGCGGAATGGTGGGCGCCGCCGGCCAGCCCATGGCCTTTGTCAATTCGTCGTAGGCGGCGCGGTCTGTGCCGTCCACCAGCAGGCATTCGCGGCCAATGCAGCGGAGGAAGACTCCGCCTTGCGGCGTCTGAAATTCAAAGTAATTCGGCCGGCGCAGGAGAGCCGTGCGCTTGTCGTAGCGGAGCTGCAGCGCCTCGCTGGCGCCGCCGAACACCCGGGCCGCATCCGCTTCGTTGGCCATGGTGATGCGCCACACGAGCAGGGAGCGCGGATTCCCAGCGCTCGCCGGCTGGCCATCGGTGGCGGGCTTCATGGCCGGCGCGGGCTTTGCCTCCGCATAGATGGCATACAGATCGCCGGTCCACAGGGACGCCAGGTCTTTGGCGCGCGCCGAGCCGGTGAACTCCTTCATCCATTCGAGCAGCAGGAATTCCCCGCCCACCGTCTCTTCCAGCTTCCTCCACTTGGGGGCCACACTCGCGGGCAGGGCAGGCAGCGTGACCGCCGCAGGCGCGACGCCGCGGAAATAGAGATCCGGGTGCAGGATTTGCTGGGTGGAAGCGGGCGGGTGGTCAAACACCCGGTAGAATCCCGGCCAGCCTCCATATTGCTGCAGCAGCTTTTGGGTGAAGACGGCGCCCGACAGGTACGGGAAAAGCATCATGTCGCGCACAAACTGCGGCGCGCTGTCGAATTTAGGGCTCTTGTCGCCGCCGCTCATCAGTTCGGGACTCAACAGGGTGGAAAGGTCGGGCAGGTCGCGCACACCCACGCCACGGTCACGTCCCTGCCAGTCCACCATGGCGGCAAACGCGGAGCCTTCCAGCACGGCGTGGCGGGCAAATTCCGCGTCATCGTTCGGCTTTGCGGCGTCGGCCCACTTTTCAATGGAGAAGTGCTCGTCCTGCAGGGCGTGGGTGAGCTCGTGCGCCATCACCTCGCGCTGGTCGGCCGGTTCGATCCAATCCGCGATGTAGAACTCGTGCGTTTTGGGCTCGTAGAGCCCGGCCACCTGTTCGGTGAGCAAATCCACCAAGAACGGCTCCCAGGCGAGTTCCTCCGGGATCAGGCCGAGCTTCTTGCTGAGCAGTTCGTCGGCCTGCCGCTCGTCCTTCTCCTTTTCGTCGGTCATGTCCTTCAGGACTTGCTGGCGGATTTCTTCCCGGGTGCGAATGCTCTTCTTGAGCTGGCCTTTGGGCGGAAGGTGCAGGATTTCGCTCATTTCCGCCAGCACCTCGTCGGCAGCCTTCAGGAAGGCCTCGTGCGTCTGCGGACCGACCGGAGGCGCCGCCAGGGGCGGAATGCCCTTGGTGGAGTGGTCTTGCGCCGCAGCGGGCGCCAGGAAGGCAGGAGCGAAGGCTACGGCGCCGGCCGCGGCAAAAGCCAGCATGGCATTTCGAATCAATGGTTTCATGGGTTTCATAGGTTCCATGGGTCTCATGAGCCTTCCTCTTTAGACGCACCGCACACCCGAAAGGAGGCACGCGTTAGAGCCCTGCGGGGGCGCCGACCAACGGCTCCGGTTTCGCCCCTCCAACATCAGATTCCTGCCAGACTCGCCTTGGCCCGCGCCACCGGGAAGGAAAACACTGCCGGGAAGCGTTCTTAGATCAGAACTCCGGTTCCTGGGAGAAAGGAAATAAGCCACATTCCCGGGAGATTTGCACAGGGTGCTCCCGCCCCAAGCAGGAATTGAGTTCTGTAAACGGAACGCCATGTGCGATTTTGGTATACTCCCCCGTTAGTTTCCGAGCTAGAAAATGAGGTCTCCATGCAAGCTGGCAATCGCTTAAGGCAAGCTCGAGAGCGCCTCGGCCTTACCTTCCGTGACGTGGAACAGGCCAGCCACGAGCTTGCCGCCCGCCGCTCGCGTCCCGAGTTTATCATCCATATCAGCCGGCTCGCGGACATCGAGAATCACGGTGTGGTGCCGAACCTGCACCGCCTGTTCGCGCTCTGCACCATCTATCACCTGGATTTTTTCGAGGCGCTTTGCTGGTTTGACCTGCCGATGAACGAGATGTATCGGGACGGCGCGGAATTCCCCGCGCCGCAGACGCACCCGGCGGCGCCGCCGATGCTGATGCGCATCCCGGTGCGGCTGGATCCCGGCTTCGATCCCCGCTGGACGGACGACTTCACGCGCCGCGTGGAGAGCTGGGGCTACCTGGAGCCGGGACTCCTGAACGGGAAGAAGCGCTACTCCCTGGCCTACATCGGGCTCGAAGACCACACGATGGATCCGATGATTCGCCCGGGAAGCCTGGTGCTGGTGGACCCGGGGCAGAACAAGGTAAAAAACAGCGGCTGGAACAACGAATTTGACCGGCCCATCTACTTCGTGGACGCGCGTTCGGGCTACTGCTGCTCCTGGTGCCAGCTGGAAGGAGACAACCTGATTCTCCAGTCGCACCCGCTTTCCTCCTGCCGGCCGCGGCTGTGCCGCTGCCCGGCGGAGGCGGAAATCATCGGCCAGGTGGTGGGTCTGGCGATGCGTCTTGCCCCCGCTTAGCCCCTTCCTCCAGCACCAGTTCGAGAAGGGCGCCCGCATTCGCTACAAAAATCTCGCGTAGGTACGCCGGAGAGCCGGTGGGAATCAGCAGCCTGTAGAATTCCGACTCGTGCCAGCGACGCACCTTGCCCCAGAATTCCCCCTCCTGTGCGGCGATGCACGCGCGCAGGTCCCACTCCTGCTGCTCGAGGGGCATTTCCAGGATCCGCAGGAACACCTCTTCGTGGCAGTAGCCCAGCGCCTGCTGCACCGCCTCATTCGAATGCCGCGCCAGCAGGCCCTCATGCACGTAGTTGCCCGACGAAAAATCGCGAAGCGAGGCGAGATAGAGCAACTTGCCGAATTCCGTTGGCAGAGCGGCAAGGGTTCGCGCCGTGAAATCTTCCACGACGCGCCGGGTTTGTTGATAATTCTCTAAGGATTCCATCGCCGTTTGTTCCGATTCCGGAACATTTCCCAGTCACTTCTTTCCGCCCCCTGCCTGGGCCTCACCCTGCTGGGCCAGGAGGCCTTCCATGAAAACAGTTGTGAGACTCGCTCTTGTTTCGCTTGGGGTTGTGCTGATTCTCGGTTGGATGCTAGCAACGCCGATTCTCAAAATCAATCACCTGAACGGGGTGGTTGCCGATGGCAGCGCACCGGCTCCGCCACCGCCCTTCTCAACGACCGGCAACACCCTGTTGGCCGACGGCAGCGCACCCGCCCCGCCACCGCCCTTCTCAGCGACCGGCAACATCCTGTTGGCCGACGGCAGTGCGCCTGCTCCCCCGCCGCCATTCTCAACTTCCGGCAACATCCTCTTGGCCGACGGCAGCGCACCGGCTCCCCCGCCGCCCTTCTCAACTTCCGGCAACATCCTGTTG
>DATFZR010000224.1:0-4865 GCA_035314265.1 Candidatus Acidiferrales bacterium | reverse complement strand
CTCCCGGGCCTGAGCCTCCGCCAGCGCATCCACCGGGCGTTCCAGCGGAGGTTTCATCGATTGCTCCATCGATACTCCACCGATTGTTCCACGTGGAACACTTGCTCCTCAGGCAGCCCTCTGTTAGATTCCCAGCGTGCTGAGGCTTCCTTGGGCAGAGTAATCGCCGTCGCCAACCAAAAGGGTGGCGTCGGAAAGACCACCACCGTCGTCAATCTGGGAGCTTCCCTCGCAGCAGCCGAACGCCGCACACTCATCCTCGATTGCGATCCCCAGGCAAACACCACATCAGCCCTCGGCTTTCCAAAGAATCCTGCACGTAGAACCCTCTACCAAGCCCTGATTCTCGAAGAGCCTCACACGCGCCTCATCCAGAAAACCCAAGTAGAGGGCCTGGACCTCATCCCCTCGGACAAGAATCTCGCCGGCGCCTCCATCGAGCTCGTGCCTCTCGAAGAGCGCGAGTTCCGCCTCCGCAAATTCCTCGAGCCCGTTCGCGGTGAGTATGAATTCGTCCTCTTCGACTGTCCCCCATCTCTCGATCTGCTCACCCTGAATGCGCTCGCGGCCTGCGATTCGGTCCTCGTTCCCATCCAGTGCGAGTATCTTGCCCTAGAAGGCGTCTCCGAGCTCCTCGATACGCTTATGAGAATCCGCCGAAGCCTGAACCGCGATCTGGCCATCGAGGGCATCCTCCTGACGATGTACGACGAGCGCACCACCCTCTCCAGGCAAGTCAGCTCAGACCTCCGCAGCTTCTTCGGCCAGCAAGTCTTCAAGACCGTGATCCCTCGCAACGTCCGCCTTGCCGAAGCCCCAAGTCACGGTAAGCCTATTATATTCTATGACATACACAGCACAGGAGCGGCCAGCTACATCCAGCTTGCCAAGGAGATAATTGCCAATGGCGCGAAACGCGTTGGGCAGGGGCTTGAGCGCTTTGATTCGGGACCCGGAGCCCCCGGAGAGACTAGACCAGAAGGCGAGCCCAGAGCCAACTGAGGTCGCCCGCCCCGCAGGCGGCATCCGGGAAGTTGACATTGACCTGATCGACCCGAACCCGCACCAGCCTCGCACGCGCTTTCGCGAGGAGAGCCTTGAAGAGCTGGCGCAATCCATCCGCGCAACGGGCGTCATCCAGCCCATCGTCGCTCGTCCCATCGGCCCTAGGTTTCAGCTCATTGCCGGCGAGCGCCGTTGGCGCGCGGCGCAGCGCGCAGGCCTGCACCGTATCCCCACAATTGTTCGTGAGGTTTCCGATCACGTCGCCCTTGAAATGACGGTCGTGGAAAACCTGCAGCGCGAAGACCTGAATCCAGTCGAGCAGGCGCGCGCCTTCGATACTTTGATCACCACATTCGGTCTCACACAGGAAGACGCGGCCACACGCACGGGAAAAGATCGCGCGACGATTGCCAACTCCGTTCGCCTGCTCAAGCTCGACCAGCCGATCCTGGCCCTGCTCGAAGACGGCAAACTCTCCGCCGGACACGGCCGCGCACTGCTGGCCTTCAATAACTCCGCCGCACGCCTCGCCGCGGCACGGCGCGCGGCAGACGGCAAGCTGACGGTTCGCGCGCTCGAGCGCCTGGCCTCCCGCTCGCAGCGTAGCGCTTCCTCAAAAGAGCCAGAGGCGCCTGAAATCGTGGATCCGAACACCCGCGCCGCCCTGGAAGACTTGCAGCGCGAACTGGGCACCCGCGTAACACTGCACCCTCCTCAAGGCCGCCGGCCCGGCCAGCTCGTAATCGAGTATCATGAGGACCGTCAGCTATATGCACTCTACGAGCGCATAAAGCGGACAAAAGACTATTGATGTAGTTGTAAGGACCGTTCCAGCTTGACACGGTCCCATCTGAACCTGTAGAACCGCTCTGCCCCGCTCGGAGGAGAACAAATGAAGTTCATGGACCGCAAGGGCGCCGCTCCTTCCGGAGAATGGATCGGCTTTCTGGAGAAAGGCGTCATTCTCGAGGGCCGCTTGGAACTCGCCGGCACCTTCCGCATTGATTGCCAGATGAAGGGCACAATCGTCTCCAGCTCCACCGTTGTGATCGGCGAAAACGCCAAGGTGGAAGGCGAAATTGACGGCAACCACGTGGTCGTGGGCGGCCGCTTCGATGGTGTGCTCAAAGCGAAAGGCCGCGTGGAAATTCTGGCCAAGGGAGTAGTTCGCGGTGAAGTGCACGCACCCTGCATGGTCATCGAGGCCGGAGGCATTCTGGACGGGCGCTGCCACATGACCAACGTAGAAGAGGGCAAGCAGACGCTCACCATCCCAATCCGCGCCGCAGCCGCCACAACGTCATCCTAGATTTCCGAATAGTGACGCTCCTCCCGCGAAGGTTTGCCTGAGCAGGGAACTGGCCGCCGTCTCCCGCTGGCGCGTTGGCACGTGCGGAGCGGCCTCACTTCGGTTCTTGCTCGTAACGTCCTCGTATAACGTCCACGGGAGCCGGGGAATCTGATAGGGTTTACCGCTGCGTGGGGGGAATGCCATGAAAGCCATTCGAGTGCATGAATTCGGGGGTCCAGAAGTGCTCCGCCTGGAGGACCTGCCCAACCCGTCTCCCTCGTCGCCTGGCCAGATCGTCGTGCAGGTAAAGGCGGCCGGCGTCAATCCCGTAGACACCTACGTCAGGGCAGGAACCTACGCGTTCAAGCCACCGCTGCCGTACACACCGGGCATGGACGCGGCGGGCGTGGTGGAATCCATAGGTCAAGGAGTCACGCGCGCCAAGGAAGGCGATCGCGTCTATCTGGCGGGAACGATGACCGGCTCTTACGCCGAGAAAACGGTGTGTACCGAAGCGCAGGTGCATCAGCTTCCGCAGAAAATCACCTTCACGCAGGGCGCGGGGATCAACATTCCCTACGCCACTGCCTACCGCGCCCTGTTCCAGATTGGGCAGGCTCGCCCGGCGGAAATCGTATTCGTGCACGGCGCCAGCGGCGGCGTGGGAACCGCGGCCCTGCAATTGGCGCGCGCCGCGGGCCTCACCGTGATTGGCACGGCCAGCACGCCAAAAGGCCGCGAGCTGATCCTGCGCGAAGGCGCTCATCATGCGCTCGATCATCGCGCGGCGGATTGCCTGGATCAGTTGCGCTCGATCACCGGCGGCCGCGGCGCAGACATCATCCTGGAAATGCTGGCCAACGTGAACCTGGGCAAGGACCTGCCGCTGCTGGCCCCGCGCGGCCGGGTAGTGGTCGTCGGCAGCAGGGGACCCGTCGAAATCAATCCGCGTGACATCATGGGCAAAGACGCCAGCATCCGCGCGATGTCGTTGCTCGTCGCGCCGCCCGAAGAGCTGGTCGGCGTCCACGCGGCCATTTTTGCGGGACTCGAAAACGGCACTCTGCGCCCCATCGTAGGGCACGAAATGCCGCTGGCAGACGCCGCCCGCGCGCAGAAAACAATCATGGAGCCCGGAGCTCACGGCAAGATCGTGCTGATTCCATAGCGCCGCAATTCTCGTGCGGACAAGGTCGGAGCAAATCAGCCGGAGAGAAAACAAAAGATGAAGGCCTTCCAAATCGTGGGTGCCTTTGGGCTGGAAAACCTGAAGCTCGTGGACCTTCCCGATCCCCAGCCGGGGCCCGGGCAAGTGCTCGTGCGCATGCGCGCCGCGTCGCTCAATTTTCGCGACCTGGTGGTGATCAAGGGCGGCTACGGATCGAAGCAAACGGTGCCGCGCATTCCCGTCTCAGACGGCGCCGGCGAAGTGGCGGCCGTGGGTGCCGGCGTGACTCGCGTCAAAGCGGGCGACCGTGTGCTCTGCAGCTTCTGCCCGCCCTGGATCGATGGGCCCGTCACACAGGAGTACGTGGACGCGTCCCTGGGCTGCTACGTGGATGGAGTGCTCTCGGAATATGTGGTGATCAGCGGTGATGCGGTGCTGCCCATTCCCGCGCACCTCTCGTTTGAAGAAGCCGCCACGCTGCCCTGCGCGGCGCTCACGGCGTGGAACGCCCTGTTCGTCGCGGATCATATCGGACCGGGGCAGACGATCGTGGTGCAGGGCACCGGCGGCGTCTCCCTGTTCGCGTTGCAGTTTGCGCGCATGGCCGGGGCGCAGGTGATTGCCACTTCCGGCAGCGATCGTAAGCTCGCCCGGGCGCGCGAACTGGGCGCTTTTGGCGGCATCAACTACAAAACAACGCCCGACTGGGAAAAAGAAGTGCGCAAGCTCACCGGCGGCCGCGGCGCAGACCACATTGTGGAAGTGGGCGGCGCGGGGACCCTCAATCGTTCTCTGGCCTGCGTGCGCATGGGCGGCATGATCACCATGATCGGAGTGCTCGCCGGAGCCAACGCAGATATCCGCACCACGCTGATCCTTTTCAAATCCGTGCACGTCCAGGGCATCTTCGTCGGCTCGCGCGCCATGCTCGAAAGCATGAGTCGCGCCGTCTCCCTGCACAGCCTGCACCCCGTGGTGGACCGCGCATTTCCGTTTGCGGAGGCGCCTGCCGCGCTGCGTCACCTGGAGAGCGGCGCGCACTTCGGAAAAGTCGTGATCGCATGGTGAACCGCCCGGCGCCCGCCGCCGCGGTTTCGCCCTCCAAATCATGAAGCCTTTTGAAATCACGCTCGGAATCGTCATCGTCATCATCATGCTGTGGGACGCGTTCGAGTCCGTGGTGCTGCCGCGCCGCGTCACGCGAAAATTCAGGATCGCTCGCCTCTTTTACGTCACCACCTGGGGCCTCTGGTCCGCCATCGGGAGATCCTTGAGGCCGAGCAAGTTCCGCGAGGTCTTCCTGAGCGTTTTTGGCCCCCTCTCGATTCTGGCTCTGCTGTCCACCTGGGCCGCGGGGCTCATCCTGGGGTTCGCGTTCGTGAATGCCGGCGTGGGCGGCTC
>DATFZR010000223.1:0-7653 GCA_035314265.1 Candidatus Acidiferrales bacterium | reverse complement strand
CGCAGTCTTCCAGGTGCATGTCGGGAATCCGCATGTGGCAGGAGATGGCGTACAGCTCGCTGCCCAGCGTCCAGATGTGGATGTCGTGCACTTCCTGCACGCCGGGAACGCGCAACATGGAGCGCGCCACGTCTTCGAGCGCGATGTGCCGCGGCAACCCTTCGAGCAGGATGTGGCTGCTCTCCCGTAAAATTCCCACGCTGGACCACAGCACCAGCCCGCCAATCAGTATGCCCAGCACGGCGTCCAGCCAGTGCGCTCCGGTGCGCGCGATCACCACTGCTCCCGCCAGAATGGCCACGTTCGACAGCGCGTCTCCCGCGTTGTGCACCAGCACGGCGCGCAGGTTCAGGTCTTTGCGCCCGCGCACCACGGCCAGCGTGATCCCGCCGTTCACCACCAGCGCGCCCAGCGAAATCCAGAACATCGGGCCGCTCGCCACAGCCACCGGAGCGAACAGCCGCTCGACCGCCTCGTACAGGATGAACAGCGCCACCAGCACCAGCAGCAGGGAATTGCAGAACGCGGCCAGAATCCCCGCGCGGTGATATCCGTAGGTCTTTTCCGCGTCCGGAGGACGCTCCGCCAGCCGCAACGCGAACCAGGAAACGAAGAGCGTGGGCAAATCGGAGAGGTTGTGGATGCCGTCGCTGATCAGCGCCATGGAGCGGGCCAGCGACCCTCCTACCAACTCCGCCACCACCAGCGCCGCCGTGGCCAGCACGGACCCGAACATGATTCCCGTCCACTTACCTGAGGCAGACGTGTGCGCGTGGAAGTGCCCGTGCGCATGGCCGTGCCCGTGGCCATGCTCGTGACCGGGCGCGTCGCCGTGCGAGTGCACGTGGCTGTGCTGATGCCCGTGCTCGTGGCCGTGGTCAGGCACGTCGCCCGGCCCGTGCCGCTCGAGCGCGCCCGCGTCGGGCCCGCGCCCGCTGCTCGCCGCATCCGCCATAAGGCCATTCTACTCCCGGCCCGCCGCAGGCCGCGCCGGTCTGGGACCTAAGGTTTCGGCGCAGGCACTCACGCCCCAAAGTAAATTGACTTCGGGCTGGCCACACGCCTAGTATGAACGCCACCACGCGCAGGCCGGGGATAAGGCGCGGTTCGGGTGTGTTCCAGGGAGAGTCGGGCCTCAGAGAAGAATCGGTATGTCCCAAAAAACCGCCAAACTGACATTTTGGGGGGTGCGTGGTTCAACCCCCACGGTAGACCGGAGCACCTGGCGGTATGGAGGCAATACTCCCTGCCTCGAGTTTGTTTCGACTGACGGGCAGCGCTTCATCCTGGATTGCGGCACCGGCCTTCGCCACCTGGGCCGCCGCTACATGGAGTCGCTGGGCGATGCGCCGCTCAATGCCATCGTGCTGGTGACGCATTATCACTGGGACCACATCCAGGGCTTGCCGTTCTTTTTCCCGTTCATTCCAGAGCAGAACAGCTTCCATTTCTTCAGCTTTCAATCCAAGTTTCTGGGCAAAGACAGCCTGAAGGCCGTGCTCCAGACGCAGATGGCCACTCCATATTTTCCCGTGGACGTGAGCATCTTCCATTGCAAGCGCGAATACTCGGAGATTGCCGGCGGCGACTCGATTCAATTCGGCGACACCAAGGTCTCCATGCGCTGGCTCAATCATCCGCAGGGCTGCCTCGGCTTCCGCCTGGAGACGCCGGCGGGCACCATCGTTTACGCCACGGATAACGAGCCGGGCGTGCCGGAAATGGATCGCGACCTCCGCAAGCTGGCCGAGGGCGCGGACGTTTACATCCACGATTCGCAATACACACCGGAACAGTTGCGCACCACGCAGAAGGGCTGGGGACATTCCACGTGGCTTGAAGGCATCAGCGTGGCCCGCGACGCCGGCGCGAAAAACCTGGTTCTGTTCCATCACGACCCGGATTCGAGCGACCGCGGCGTAGACGCCATCCTGCGCCAGACGCGCCAGCAATACGCCAACGCTTGGGCCGCCTCCGAGGGCATGATCATGACCCTCAACGAGAAAAAGATGGACGTGGTGATGCGCGACAGCCGCGCCGGCCAGCGCCGCGAAGGCTTCTTCCGCGCAACCATCGTGGGCTACACCGAGGAGGGACGCGCCTTCCAGGAAGAAACCATCATCCGCGACCTCACGCTCCACGGCGCGCTGCTGTATCTGGAGAACACGCCGCGGCTCCAGTCCGAACTCCAGGTAATGATGGAAGCCCCGATAGACGAGCTGCACCCCGACGGCCGCATTCCCCTGCGCGGCTACGTGGTCCGCCGCGAACCCGCCGAAGACGAGAACCGCAACGCCGTAGGCATCGTATTCGCAGAAGAAGTAGAACCGGATCGCGCCCAGTAGCGCCGGGCCTTCAGGCCGGCATCTTGCCCCGAATCGCGCTGCCCGTTCTTGTCTTCTCCGACTCGACATCGGAAGGCCGCACGTGCCGGGTCAGGTTGGCCGCTGCTCGCCGAAACGCTGGCGTAGGGGATAGCTTCTCCTTGACTTCGGCATCCCTGCGTAGTATTACATATTGTGGAAAGTAATGGAGGGGCGATGGAGTCCGCAATCACCACCAAGGGTCAGGCGACGATTCCCAAGGCCGTTCGCGAGCATCTCGGGTTGAAGCCGGGGGATCGGGTGAAGTTCTTCGTGCATCCTGACGGCACTGTGGTTCTCTTGCCAAAACTTCCCGCGGCGTCTTTGCGAGGCATGATCAAGTCGCGTCGTCGTCGGCCGGTGACTGTTGCGCAGATGGCGGAGGCCATCGCCAAGGGCGCTACAGAAGTCGTTGCTCGAGGCGCCGCCGCACGCCGATGATCGGGCTCGACACCAACATCCTTGTCCGCTACCTCACGCAAGACGACCCAATCCAGTCGCGGAAGGCGACGGAGATCATCGAACGCCGGCTAACCGAGGAGAATCCCGGCTTCGTCAGCATCGTGGCGATGGTCGAGACTGTCTGGGTGCTGGATCGTGCTTATCAACTATCGCCACAAGAAATCGCGGCGACTGTCGAACGCATTCTTCAGGTGGACGTGCTAGTGGTGGAGAACGAGCGCGAGGTTTTCACGGCGATGACCGCGCTGAAGAAGGGCCAGGGATTGTTTGCCGATGCTTTGATCGCGGAATTGGACGCACGGGCCGGGTGTTCCTGCACGCTGACATTTGACCGGAAGGCGCTGCGCCTTTCCGGCTATCAGCTTCCTTGAGCGCCTGTAGCGACGGCCTTCAGGCCGGCGTCCCGCCGGTGCCCCTTCTTGCAGGGTGCGTTTTTCCATTCGGTGCTTCGGGGAATGTGCAGATCCACGGACCGTTGCTTTAACCCATTTTAGCTTCTGCACATACAAAACCACCTCGCATCTGCAGAATCCGCGCCACTTAAGCTCTCTTATAAATCAGCAGCTTGCGCAGACTTGTCCACTGTCAGTGCTTCCGACTCACCACGACTGAAGCTCGATCGGAAAGGCAGACAGGCACGAATGCCTGTCCCACCCCAGCCGCATTGACGTGCGCGCGGCACTTTGCCATCATCGCTGGGTCAGCTGTGGGGGTGGATATTTCGCTTAGGGCACTGATCCTGGGTTCCGGCAGCTCGGGCAACTGCACGCTGGTGGAGACTTCGACCACGCGGGTGCTCGTGGATGCCGGGTTCAACCGCAAAGAGACGCTGCGGCGTCTTGCCTCTCTCGACGCTTCGATTGACCGCGTTCACGGCATTCTTATCTCCCACGAGCATACCGACCACATCGGCGGGCTCGCCAACCTGAGCCGCACCTGGAACGCTCCCGTGTACATCACCGAGGGCACCTACGACGAATACGTGCGCCTGGTGCCGCAGAAGCAGGTGGACAAACTGCGCGGCGTGGAAAAGGTCGTGCGCTCCAAACCGTTCGTGATCGGGGATATTGAGATCACTCCTTTCACCATCCCTCACGACGCGGTCGATCCCGTGGGGTTCACGCTGCGCGCTGAAGGGTTCAAGGTGTCGATCGTCACGGACCTGGGGTATATGCCGCTGCTTGTGCGGCAGCATCTGCGCGGGTCGGATCTTCTGGTGCTCGAGTCAAACCACGACCTGGATATGCTGAAGGTGGGCCCGTATCCGTGGCACATCAAACAGCGCGTGATGAGCCGTACCGGGCATCTTTCGAACGACGCAACGAGCGAGTTTCTGGCCGACGGCGACCCGGAGGGCTCGGGGTTCGATGGGCAGGCGCGCTGGGTGGTGCTGGCGCATCTTTCCTCGATCAACAACAATCCCTACGTTGCGCGGCAGTCCGCGCAGGAGGCGCTCGACCGGCGCGCGGCGAAGTGCTCGCCATGGCAGGGCGAGCTGCACATTGCGTCGCAGCACGAGCCGCTCGGGCCGTTTGTTTTCTAGCATCATGGCTGCAAATGCAGGAACAGCGAGAGCGAAGACCTTCGCTTCTGAAAAATGATATCGCGTTACACACGTCCGGAGATGGCCCGCCTATGGAGCGATGAAAATCGCTTTGCGAAGTGGCTCGAGGTGGAGCTGGCGGCTGCGGAGGCGCTGGCTGAGGCGGGCGTTGTGCCGCGCGCGGCTGCGGAGGCGCTGCGGGCGCGCGCGCGCGTGGACGTGAAGCGCATCCACGAAGTGGAGGCGCGCGTGCGCCACGACGTGATTGCGTTCACCGTGGTGGTGGGCGAATCCGTGGGCGATCCGGAGGCGGCGCGCTGGCTGCATTACGGGCTCACGTCGAACGACGTGGTGGATACGGCGCAGGCGCTGGTGCTGCGCGAAGCTTCGGCGCAGATCGATGCGGGGCTGGTGGCTTTTGGCGCGGCGCTGAAGAAGCGAGCGCTGGAATTCAAAGACACGCCGCAAGTCGGCCGCACACACGGAATCCACGCGGAGCCCATCACGTTTGGGCTGAAAGTGGCCACGTGGTATTCGGAAAATCAGCGCAACCTGGAACGTTTTCGCGCGGCCGCGAGCCAGATGAACGTGGGAAAAATCTCCGGCGCCGTGGGTACCTGCGCGCACCTGGGTCCGGAGACGGAACAGAAAATCTGCGCGCGGCTGGGCCTTGTGGCTGCGCCGATTTCCTCGCAGGTGTTGCAGCGCGACCGGCACGCGCAGTATCTGGCGGCGCTGGCGGTGATTGCCGGGTCGCTCGAGACCGTGGCGCTCGAAATCCGCCACTTGCAGCGCACCGAGGTGCGCGAGGCGGAGGAGCCGTTCGCCGCCGGGCAGCGCGGCAGCTCCGTAATGCCGCACAAACGGAATCCGGTGAATTGCGAGCAGGTGTGCGGGCTGGCGCGGGTGGTGCGCACGAACGCGCTCGCGGCGGTGGAGAATATGGCGCTGTGGCACGAGCGCGATATCTCGCACAGCTCCGTCGAGCGCGTGATCCTGCCGGATTCGACCACGCTGGTGGACTACCTGCTGAACAAAATGACCGGCATCGTGACGGACATGCGCGTGTTTCCGGACCACATGCGACGGAATCTGGAGTTGACGCACGGGCTGATCTTTTCCGGCCAGCTCTTGCAGGATCTGGTGGAGGCGGGAGCGTCACGCGAAGACGCCTACAAATGGGTGCAGGAGAATGCGATGGCGGCGTGGGAGCAGGAGACCAGCTTCCGCGAGCGCGTGGCTGCTGACCCGCGCATCACGCTCCATCTTTCGGCGGAGGCGCTCGATCGCGCCTTCAACGTGGAACGGCAGCTTCGCTACGTGAACGCGATTTTTGCGCGCGTGTTTGGTCCGCAGTAACGCCCGCGCCTCGCTAAACTCTTTGGCGCGATCCGCCGAAGATACTTAGGTGAGCAGACTCAAGGTGCTGATTGTGGACGCGGACACGGCGTCCTGCGAAGTGATACACACGGCCATGACCGCGTCGAACCTCGACGCGGTGATGGAAACCAGCAGCAGCCGCGCCGCGGAATTCCTGCGCACGGAAAAATACGACGCGCTTTTCTTCGAGCTGCACATGCCTACGCCTGACGGCGTGCAACTGGCGAAGATGGCGCGCTCCTCCGGGCTGAACCGGCGGACGCCGATCATCATGGTGACCGGGCAGGATAAGCCGGACGCGATGTCGCGCGCGTTCGAAGCCGGCGCCAATTTCTTCCTCTTCAAACCCTTCGACCGCGGCCGGCTGATGCGCGTGCTGCGCGCGGCGCACGCGCCCATCGAGCAGGAGCGGCGCAGGTTCCATCGCGTGCTGGTGGCGAAGCATGTGGCCGTGCAATGCGGCGAAGACAAGGTGGAAGGCACAACGGTGGACCTGAGCCTTCAGGGCATGCTGGTGGAGACGCCGAAGGTGTTTGCCGTGGGCAGCCAGGTGAAGCTGCGGCTGGAGATCGTGCCGGGCCAGAAGCCGGTGAGCGCGGCGGGAAAGGTTGTGCGTGTTGCCGCGCCTACGAAGATGGGGATTGAGCTGGATGGGTTGGCGGGCGACGACGCGGAAAGGTTGCAGGCGTTCTTGCTGCCGTTGATTCTGAAGTCGGTGGGGGAGTGAGGAAGGCTTAACGCCGGGATCGACGTGCGCGCTTATGTTGCCCCGGTGCTCGAGACGGTTGTGTTGCGGGTCAGTCGGAAGAGCGCAAACCCTTCCGTTGTCAGGGTAAACAGAAATGCCTGCGCCACTTACTGCGAACGCTGGACGTAGCGGCCTTCTGAGGTGTCCACGCGCACGCGGTCGCCGTTGTTGATGAACGGCGGAACGCTGATCACCAGGCCGGTTTCCATTTTTGCGGGCTTCATCACCGCGCTGGCCGTGGCTTTCTGCATGGTGGGCTCGGTATCCACCACGACCATATCCACCGTGTCGGGCAGAATCACACCGATCGGGTTGCCCTCGTAGTATTCGAGCTTCAGGTGGATGCCGGGCAGCAGGTAGTCCACGGCGTCGCCAAGCACTTCGCGTCCCAGGTGGATCTGATCGAAGTTCTCCACATTCATAAAGTGCCAGCCTTCGGGGTCGGGGTAGAGGAACTCGTACTCGATTTCGTCCAGGATGGCGCGCTCGACGAATTCCTCGGCGCGGAACCTGTAGTCCATGATGGAACCGGTCTTGAGGTTGCGCAGGCGCGTGGCCATGGCGCCGCGCTTGTTTCCCGGCGTGCGGTGATCCACGGTGAATACGGTGTAGAGAGAGCCCTCGAACTGGATCACCATTCCGGGGCGCAGTTGTGTTGCCTTGACCATTCCTTCACTCCTCGGTTTCTCGTGGAACGACAGATTTCCGGTTGCCTGTCACAACGAGCGGTTCTTGCTGCCGCGGCAGGCCGTCCCCCCTGGGGCGGGACGGGGGAGCGGGCAGCTCGAAGCTTCCAGCGGCTTCAAAGGGCGCCCGGTCCAGAGCAAACACTATAGCGTGAGCGGCCCTCGTTCCGCCAGTCGGGGGAATCAGTCGTGGGAATCATCGGGGGAATCAGGAGGCCCGCCGCGCGGAACCAGCGGGCGCGGGTCACGTGTCGCGCGTTCGGCGCCAGCCGGGCATACCGGAAACATTCGTCACGACTTGCAGGCTGCGCTTGCTTCCGTGGCCCGCTGGGAGTAGTTTGGGGGACTGCTCTCCCCGCCGGGCGAGCTAGGAGGACTCGTGTCGGAACACGCTCGCTTCAACGTTCGCTTCGTGGATAAAGGCGTCATCCTGGACGTCGAGGGGCCGGTGCGGCTTGGAGAGACGGAGCA
>DATFZR010000222.1:0-6691 GCA_035314265.1 Candidatus Acidiferrales bacterium | reverse complement strand
TCACTTCGACGGGCAGCGGGAATTTGCCGAGCACGGCCACCTGCTTTGAGGAATCGGCGATCACGACCATCAACTTGCTGGCGGATGCGACGATCTTCTCGCGCAGGAGCGCTCCACCGCCGCCCTTGGTGAGCTGCAGACCGGGATCGAACTCATCGGCGCCGTCAATGGTGACGTCAATCTCCTGGACGTCGGCCAGCGTGATCATCTGGATGCCGAGGCTGGTGGCGAGCTTCTCCGTGTTAACCGATGTAGGGATGCCGCGAATCTTCAGGCCCTGGCGCACCTTTTCGGCGAGCGTCTGCACGACGAACACCGCCGTGGAGCCAGTGCCCAGGCCCACGACCATGCCGTTCTTCACCTGCTCGCAACTGGCGCGCGCCGCCAGTTCTTTTTCGCTTTCATTTGCCATGCGGATTCACCTCATCTCCCGGTGAATGTATATCAGATGGGCGGGAGCACAAAGCTTGTTCAGGACGCGGCAAGATTCCACTTTTCTCTTCCGCGATTTCAGAGCACGATTCTGAAATGCGGGCTGCATTGCCATCTCTGGTGTTTAGCACTATCGGGCCTATGGCGGGCCCAACCCCCCGCCAATCGATCATCAAGGCATCGACGACGGCGAGAAGGGGTCTGTGACCCACTACTACTACAAAGGGAAATGGAACCAGTTAACCGGCGCAGACTAACTGGTTCGCCCTCGCGCGTCCCGCTCTTTCGTCAGACCTTCGCTAAAGCTTGCTCGAGGTCGGCCCGAAGGTCGTCCACGTCCTCAATGCCCACGGAGATGCGCACCAGCCCATCGGTGATGCCTACGGCGCGGCGCACGTCCGGCGGGATGGACGCGTGGGTCATCTGCGCGGGATTCGAAATGAGCGTCTCCACGCCGCCCAGGCTTTCCGCCAGCGCGCAGAGCTTCACGTTTTCCAGCAGGCGGCTGGCAGCTTCGAGCGAACCGAGGTCGAAGCTGATCATGGCCCCGAAGCCCTTCTGCTGGCGCCGGGCGATTTCGTGCTGAGGGTGCGAGGCCAGGCCGGGATACAGGGTGCGCTGCACCTTGGGGTGCTTCTCGAGAAACGCTGCCAGCGCCATCCCGTTGTGATTGTGGCGCTCCATGCGCACGGCCAGCGTCTTGATGCCACGCGAGGTGAGAAAGCAGTCCATGGGCGCGAGGCCCGCGCCCGCGGAGCGCTGCACGAAATAAATCTTGTCGGCATCTTCCTTGCGCGTCAGCACCACGGCGCCGGCGGTCAGGTCGCTGTGGCCGCCCAGATATTTCGTCATGGAATGGACCACGATGTGCGCGCCATGCTCGATGGGCCGCTGGAGGTAGGGGCTGAGGAACGTGTTGTCCACAACAAAGGTGAGGTTGCGCTCGCGGGCGATGGCGCCCATCGCGGCCAGGTCTGTGACGTACATCGTCGGGTTCGTGGGCGTCTCGACGTACAGCATTTTCGTCGAAGGACGGAGCGCGGCGCGCACCTTGTCAACGCACGATGTATTCACGAACGTGAACTCCATGCCGAACTGCACGAGCAACTGCGTGGTGAGCCGGTAGACGCCTCCGTAAACGGCTTCGGAAAGCACGGCGTGGTCGCCGGGGCGCAGCAGGCGGAACACGGAATCAATCGCCGCCATCCCCGATGAAAAAACGTAGCTGGTCAGGCCGCCCTCGAGCTTTGCAACGCAGCGCTCGAGGCCCTTGCGGTTGGGATGATTGGTGCGCGCGTAGTCGAAACCCTTGTTCTTGTTAATGCCTTCCTGCACGTAGGTGGAGGTCTGGTAGATGGGGGGAACGATCGATCCTGTGGAGGGATCAGGCTCCTGGCCGGTGTGTATCGCGTCGGTGGAAAATCCCATGGGTTGGCTCCTTGATCCGGCGCGAGCCACAACGGCTGGAATGGTGCGCCGGGTTGCTCTTGCGGAAAAGCGCGAGCGGGTATAAAACTACCGCGAGAGATTCACTGAGTCGGGCCCGCAAGGGCGGTACGTTAGCGCACGCGTGGCTGCGGCGTCAATGCAGGCGCCGGGCCGCAGACGGGGCAGGCCATGAACGCATTCCGGTCGGGGATGCTGTTGCTGGCTCTGGGGACTTTGGGGAGTGGCTCGCCCGTTGCGGCGCAATCCTCATCTGCGCCTCCCGCTGAGTCGAAAGAGAAGCCGGCCGCACAGCCTGCCGCACTGGCTGGCGCGCATTCCGTCGCACAGGCGCCCGCCGGTTCCCCTGCGCAGGATCCTCCGCCCGTTATTGTGATTTCGCTTCCGGCGGTCCCACCGCCGGAGTCTGCCACGCAGCCTCCGGTGAATGGCGGCGAGAAGCCGTCTGTGCCCGCCGCCGGCTCGCCGCGCAGTGCAGGGTCACCGCCGTCTCTAGATCCATCGCCCAACGACGCGCCGCAGCCCGTTCTTCCTGTGCTTGACGCGGCGAATGAGACGCCACCTCCCTCTGCCCGCGACACAAAGGCCGCGAGAAAGCGCGGAATCGATTTCTGGTCGCCGGAGCAGGAAATCGAGATGGGGAAGCATATGGACGGGGAGATGCTCTCCCAGGTGCAATTGCTGGAGGACCCGGTGGTGACGGGGTACCTGGAGGACGTGACCGCGCGGATCGCGCGCAACTCCAACGTACAGGTTCCGGTGGTGCTGCGGGTGGTGGCCTCCTCGCAGCCCGACTCGTTCTCTCTGCCGGGAGGCTACATCTACATCACCGCGGGCATGGTGCGGGAGACGCGCTCGGAAGCGGAGCTGGCCGCGGTGCTGTCGCATGAGGTGGCGCACATTGCCTGCCGGCATGCCACGCGCCAGATGACCAAGCGCCAGATGATGGGGCTGCTGGCCATCCCGCTGATGTTCGTGGGCGGGCCCGTGGGGTTTGCGATCGGAGAGGGCCTTTCGCTGGCGTATCCCCTGACCATGTTGAAATTCAGCAGGAGTGCGGAGAGTGAAGCGGACGCGGAGGGCCTGCGTTACATGGCGGCCAGCGGCTACGATCCGGCGGCTTCCATCTCACTTTTCGAACGGCTGGCCAGCGGGGAGAATGCGCGCATGCCCGGCCTGCGCAAGCTGTTTTCCACTCATCCCATCACCCGGGATCGCCTGGCTGCCGCCGTTCGCGTGATCGACAAGCTTCCGCCCCGAGACGAGTATGTGGTGGACACGTCGCGATACGACGAAGCCCTGACGCGGCTCAGCCGGCTGGGCTTCAACCACGATCCCGCGCTTCCGGCGCTCGTGCGCAGAACCGGGCGCGCGGATAGCGAGCCGTGAGATAATCGCCTTATGAAGTCCCCCAGGTTCAGGCTCCGCTCCACACCTTTCATTGCAGGCGTTCTGGCCGGAAGTCTGGCCGGAGCGTCGCTGGGGCCGTCGCCGGCGCGCGCCCAGCAGCAGCAGGCTCCGCCGGCCACACCGGATGGCGCGAAACCCGCCAAGCCTGCCAAGCCTGCGGCCGAGCCGCCGGTAACCATCCACATTGAATTGACGGCGGGCGATAAGAACAAGCCCGTCGAGGGCGCCAGCATCTACGTGCGCTACAACGAGTCGCACAAGCTCAGGCCCGACAAGCTGATCGAGATGAACGTAAAGTCGACGCCCGAGGGGAAGGCGCGCGTGCCGCTGGTTCCAAAGGGGAAAATCCTGATTCAGGTGATCGCGAAGGATTGGAAGACGTTCGGGAAGTGGTTTGATCTCACCGAAGACGAGCAAGTCTTCAAGATTCATCTCGATAGACCGCCCAAGTGGTACTGAGCCGCGCGAGAAAACTCACACAAGCATTTCGATTGCCACTTGAAGTTTTCTTTTTCTGAATTTTTCTGCTGCATTCGAGTGCAAAGAGGAAAACGCTCTGCCTGCAGCGCGAATTGACGGGGTCGCGGCGACTTTTCCACACACTTTTCAACACAATTGTTGAAATCTCGCGAACGCTGCGTGACGACGTGAATTTTTCCGCGCCGCGTCGTGCGAGAAGTCCTGGGACGGCGCCCGGGATCTGCCCCTCCTTGAGCCACGATTCGAGCGCAGCTAGCGAGGCCTGTGGCGCAATGAGCCCGGCAGGCGCCAGCGAAACTCCACGTTGGTGGCCCGTAATGAGTGGGTCACGCCACGCCAGGCGCGGCGAAGGATCGTGTTAAAGTGGAGCAAGCAGACGAGTTGCGGCTGACAAATGTCCTACTACGGCACCACATACTGGCAGTTGCTGTGGAACAATCTGCGGGCGCGGCCCATCCGCACGGTGCTGAGTGTGCTGGGCGTGGCGCTTCAGGTGACTTTTGTACTGCTGATTGTGGGCATGACCCTCGGCTGGGTGAACGACTGGCAGAAGCGCGTGGAAGGTGTGGGCGCGGACATTCTCTTTCAGCCGCCGAACGCCTCGATCTTTATCCAGATCGGGAATGCGGTGTTGCCGGAATCCCTCGCTGAAAATCTTCAGGCCGTGTCCGGCGTGGACGAAGTCTCGCCGGTTCTGGTGATCGCCAACCAGAAGACGCTGGATATCGTCTACGGGATCGACTTCAAGAGCTTCAACGCGCTGAGCAAGGGATTTGTGTTTGTCTCCGGCGGACCGTTTGCGAATCCTGACGACGTGATGGTGGACGACCTGCACGCGGCAAAGCATCACCTGCGCGTCGGCGACAAGGTGGAGATTTTCAACCGGGAGATGACCGTGTGCGGCGTGGTGCGGCACGGCAAGGGCGCACGCTCGTTTATTCCCCTGGCCACGGCGCAGGAGATTGCCGGCGCCGAGCACCGCGTAACACTTTTCTACGTGAGGAGTACGGGCAAGACGGAGGCGACGCGGCAGGAGATCGTACGCAGCATGCCGGGATACCAGGTGCGCTCGATGCAGGACTACCTGACGCTGATGAACTCGTCGAACCTGCCGGGCATGAAGCCGTTTCTGCGCGTGATGATTATTCTGGGCGTATCCATCAGCTTTCTGGTGGTGCTGCTGACGATGCACACCATGGTGCTGGAACGCACGCGCGAAATCGGCGTGCTGAAAGCGCTGGGCGCCTCGCGCCTGGAAATCGCGCGGCTCTTTGTGGCGGAGTCTTCGATGATGGCTGCGATGGGCGTAGCCATTGGGCTGACGGCTACGTTTCTGGCTCGCGCCTTTTTGGGATGGTGGGCGCCGGGGCTCGCGGTGCTGCTGACGCTGGACTGGATCGCAAACAGTGTGGGGCTGGCCTTTCTGGGGGCGCTGCTGGGAGCTTTGTACCCGGCGTGGCGCGCCTCGGGTTTCGACCCTGTGGAGGCGCTGGCGTTCGAGTAGGACGGACGATTTCGATTGAGCTACGCGGGTACTTCCCGCACGGAGGAAGCGAATGCGAGTGAGTCGGACGATGGTTTTGGCGCTGGTGGCGGCGGCCCTGGCGCTTCCGGTGTGGGCGCAGTTCGGCCCGCGGATGCCGCAAATGAACGGCGTGTGGCACCCGGTGGTGGGCGCGGGCGCGACGTACGAGATCTCCGAGCACGACGGGGCCAAGAAGGAAATCGAAGTCGCGGTGGTCGGTGAGGAAAAAGTGGATGGCCAGGACGGCTACTGGCTGGAGTTCTCCTTTGAGAATCCTCGTGGTGGTCCGGGAGCTATGAAGAGCTTGACGGTGATGGCCGGTCCGAATCCCGGCACGAAGAGGGCAATTTTCCAGATGAATGGGCAGGCCTTCGAGATGCCGATGAACAACCCGCGAATGGCCGCGCAACAGGGCAAGGGGCCGATGACCGACGTGAGCAAGAGCGGCGGTCAATTGGTGGGCACGGAGTCGATCACCACGCCCGCCGGCACTTTTGAATGCCAGCACTACCGCACCAACGATCCGCCCTCCGACGTGTGGGTTTCGAGCAAGGTCTCGCCGTGGGGAGTCGTCAAAACCCAGGGGAAAGACAGCAGCATGCTCCTCACGCGGCTGATCACCGACGCGAAGACGAAGATTACCGGGCCGGTGAAGCCTTTCGATCCGGCGGCGATGATGCAGCAGCGTCCCTGAACCCCCTGAAGCCCGCGAAGCGCTGACGCGCTGCCGTCTTTGCGCCACGTTTCCACCGGGCAGGCTCCGACATCCAACGGGGACGGGAAAGAGCCCGTCCGGCTCCGGTAAAAACGCGAATGACTCAGCCCTCCGACAAGTTCTACGAAGCACGGATCACTGTACGCAAAGAGTTTGCCGCGGACCTGTGGATGGTGCGCGTCGCTCCCGCGGGACCGTTCAGCTTTACGGCCGGGCAGTACGCCACGCTGGCGGTGGAGAGGAACGGCAAGAGGGCCGAGAAAGCCTATTCCATCGTTTCGTCGCCCTACGAGCCCGAACTGGAGTTCTTTATCGAGTTGGTGCCGGGAGGCGAGCTAACCCCGCTGCTCTACGAATTGCACGAGGGACAGACGCTCCTGATGCGCAAGGCCATCAAGGGCCGCTTTACGCTGGACCTGAAGAGTGGGCGCCGGCGGCACCTGATGCTGGCTACGGTCACGGGGATTGCGCCGTATGTGAGCTACGTGCGCACGCTGTATCGCGATTGGAAGCAGGACAAAATGCCCGCGCCGGTGGAGCTGTACATCCTTCAAGGCGGCAGCCGTTCCTGGGAATTCGGCTACAGGGAAGAGTTGGAGCGGTATGCCGCGGAAGTGCCGTGGCTCAAGTATGTGCCTTCCGTCAGCCGGCCTTGGGAAGATCCCGCCTGGAAGGGCGAAACG
>DATFZR010000221.1:0-6231 GCA_035314265.1 Candidatus Acidiferrales bacterium | reverse complement strand
GTTCCGCGGGAGAAAGCGTGCCGGCAATCGTCATCAGGCTTTCGGTGAACAGCGGATCGATCGAGCGCGCGGAATCGATCGCCAGTTGCGCGTAGAGCTGCACCGGTGCCTTCAGGTTGCGCCGCCCCTCTTCGATCATCGCAGGCATCAGTGCCAGCCGCGTGGTGGCGGAGAGCGCGCGGTTGCGCTGCGTGTCGTAGTCCTTCTTCAGCAGCGAGAAGATCGCGTTCGAGCACTCATCTACATACACTTCCGGGTTGGTGTGCTCGAAATCAAGCACGCGGTCGGAAAACTCCGCCCCTTCGAGTTGTGCGCGGAAGAGCAGCCAGTCCGCGCGGTCGTCCTTGCTCCAGGCCTCGCTGTGCATCGCACGCACCTGCGCGAGCAGCTCGTCCGTATGCTTCCGCCGCGCGGCAATGGCGCCTCCCGAATAATCCGTGAGCATGGCGTCGCGCGTGTGCAGTCCCTGGTCGCTGGCCTGCACGGGGAAATTCTCGGTCTGCCAGCGATAGTAAGAGGAAGCCAGCGTCCGAAGGCCTTCGGCGGAGTCCTCAACGGGGGAAACCCTGCCCGCCCCCGAAATGTCCGGGTAGCCACGGTCAGCGTCTTTCTGACCGTGGGAAGTCGCCAGCATCGGCAGCAATCCCGGCAGAAACACAGACACGGCCAGCAACCAGCCCAGAGCTTTCATGCATTCTCCCCTGTCGAGGCGCACACAGTACGCCACGGAGAGTGACGCGGCAAGGGGCTTCGCGGTTGCAGTCTTTAGAGATTACGCCGGCGACTGTGTGCCTCGATGGGGGAGTGGCGCCACGTCAGCGTGCAGGTTTGAGGATGTAGTCGCCGGAACGCGCGCCGGGCGCCACCGTCCATCCCGGATGGAGATCGAGCGTGCAGCCGTCTATTTTCAACGGGCGCGCCGCTGGATCGGCCGGCGCGGGCGCCTGGGATCGCACGATCATCCCCTTCGCGTCGCGCACCATCACCGCGCCCTTTTCGCATTCGAGCACACCCCAGTCGTCGCTCAATTGCAGCGGCGTGTACAGGGTCAAGTTGTCGTCAATGGAAGTAACGCTGTTGGGATCGAAGCTGAAGTTCGGGGCGCTCACCACGGGCAGGATCAGCAGCGGCCCGTCCACAAACCGCGCCCGTGCCGCGGCAAGTGCGGCCTGCCGCCGCACGTCTCTTTCCGTCTCTCTCGCGATCACCTCATCGCCGTCGTAGGGCTTCCAGGACGTCATCGAGGGCGCCGTCACCGGAGTGCCCAGCAGCACCAGATACGCGCGGTTGGCCAGCCAGCCGAGGTCCGCCTCCGGCTTCAATCCTTTCCGCCATGTCCCCGCCGCCGCCGGCGCGGAATCGAGCAGGGCGCCATAGGCCGGCCCGGAGATGTACGCGAACGACCGTCCGAAGCTCCGCCGGCTGGGCCCTTCGTGCAGGATAACGATGGCCGCGGCGCGCAGCTCGCCGGCCGTTGCGTTTGCCAGCCTCAGGCCCGTGTATTCCGCCAGCCCCTCGTTCATTTCCAGTGCGTCTTCTTTCTCCGCGGCTCCCGGGAAAAGCACGCGGCGCCAGGCGCGAAAGAGCAGGGCATCGGTAAGCGCGCAGGCGCGCCGCACGGGATCATCGAAATCCGCCAGCGCGCGTTCCAGCGCGCGCCATTCGAGCAGCAGCCAGATACGCCCGTCGCGCGTGTCGAGGTGGCCGTTTACGGAGTCGCTCGCCGGCAGCCCGATCTGCGCCTGTACCCGGTGGAAGCATTCATGCATCATCAGCGCGCCGCGCTCGCGCCGGTTGGCGGGCAGCGGCCACATCATCATCGTCCAATGCACGCCCGCCCACTGAATGGCCGTGTTCGCGGGCCCAATCTCCTGAGGAAGTTTGCCGGTCCACACCGCGCCGTTCGGCGTCAGTTTGCCCTCCGCGTCCGCCTGATTCGCCACCACCGCGCGCGTCTCCGCGTCCACGAAAAACATCGGACCGTACAGCGCTACGCCCCACAGCCACCCGCCATCGGCGGCGGAAGGTTGCTGCGCTTCCGCAAAATACTGGGCTGCTTTGGTGAGGTCAATCGGCGGGTCGGGCAGGCCGGCCGCGCCGGCCGCCTCCACGCACAGTGACAGTGCAATCGCGATGGAAAGCATTACCGAAGAGAGGAAGAAAAAAGCAGCCCGCATACGCACCCCTCGAAGAATCTCCAAGGTTGGACGCGCCCTGTCGGAAAACGTAATCTCCCAGGCCGCTACTATTTACTCTTTCACGCGTCGAATCTGCGCGCCCAGGCTGGAAAGCTTCTCCTCGATATTTTCGTAGCCCCGGTCAATGTGATACACGCGGCCGATAAGAGTCTCGCCCTGCGCCACCAGCGCTGCCAGCACCAGCCCGGCGCTGGCGCGCAGGTCGGAGGCCATCACTTCGGTGCCGGTAAGCCGCGAAGGACCGCGCACCACCGCGCGGCGTCCGTCAATCGCGATGCTGGCGCCCATGCGGGCCATTTCGCTGGCATGGAGAAACCGGTTCTCGAAGATCGTTTCGGTAAGAACGGACGTGCCGTCCGCCTGCGTGGCCAGCGCCATGTACTGCGCCTGCATGTCCGTGGGAAAGCCGGGGTATTCCTGCGTGGTCGCGTCCGCCGGCGCCGGCTGCCCGGCGCCCTGAATGCACATCGTTCCCGGCTCCAGCGCGTCAATCACCGCGCCGGTTTCCGATAGCTTGGAAACGATGGCGGCCACGTGCGCGGGCTCGGCCCGCGTCAGCCGGATGTTTCCTCCCGTGATGGCCGCGGCCGCAAGCAGCGTGCCCGCCTCAATCCGGTCGGGGATGATCGAGTGCTTCGCGCCACGCAGCCGCGCCACACCCTCTACGCGAATGGTGGCCGTGCCCGCGCCCTCGATGCGCGCGCCCATCTTCACGAGCAGCTCCGCCAGGTCCGTCACTTCCGGTTCCCGCGCGCAATTTTCGAGCACCGTCTCGCCATCGGCGAGCGCCGCGGCCATCAGGATGTTTTCCGTGCCGGTGACCGTGATTTTCTCAAACACGATGTTCGCGCCGCGCAGCCCGCTTCCAGCGGCCACGCGCGCTTCGATGTACCCGTGCTCGGTGGAGATTTCCGCGCCCATCTGCTCCAGCGCTTTGATGTGCAGGTCCACGGGCCGCGCGCCGATGGCGCACCCGCCCGGCAGTGAAACGCGCGCGTACCCCGTCCGCGCCAGCAGCGGCCCCAGCACCAGCACCGACGCGCGCATCGTGCGCACCAGGTCGTACGGCGCTTCCACGTCCGAGAGGTTCTCGGCGCGCAGGCGCACCGAGCCGTCTCCGGCAGGAATCTCCACGTCCGCCTGCATATGCTCGAGCAGGCGGCCCATGGTGGCGATGTCGCGCACCCGCGGCACATTGTCGAGCGTCAGCGTCTCATCCGTCAGCAACGCCGCCGCCATGGCCGGCAGCGACGCGTTCTTCGCGCCGCTCACGGCCACCGTGCCCTCCAGCCGCTTCCCGCCAGTGATTAAAAATTTGTCCATGACCGTCGCGCCGCCTCGGCGCTACCGCCTTTCTCCCACCGCCGCGCGCAAATTCCCGCCTGCTGCCGCGAGAGCGAACTCTGCCTCCCGCTTCGTCAGTCCGCGCTTCAACATCACCAGCGCCACTCGCAAGTCTCCTCCGGCCCTCGCCATCGCCCGCCGCGCGTCCGCCTCGCTCGCTCCCGAGGCCTCGCGCAGTATTCCCAGCGCCCTGGCGCGCAGTTTCCCGTTCGTTTGCGCCACGCCGGCCATCCAATTGTCATACACACGCCCCATGCGAATCATCGCAGCCGTGCTGAGCATGTTCAGAATCAGTTTCTGGGCCGTGCCTGCCTTCAGGCGCGTCGAGCCGGCAATCGCCTCCGCTCCAGTTTCCGCCACGATAGCTATCTCCGCGGCCCGCCCAACGGGCGTGCCGCGGTTGCACGTCACCGCAATCGTCCGCGTCCCCACCCGCCGCGCGTAGGCGAGCGCGCCCAGCACGTAGGGCGTCCGCCCGCTCGCCGTAATCCCTACCACCACGTCGCGCTTCGAGCAGCGCACCCGCCGCAGATCGCGCGCGCCCGCTGCCGCATCGTCCTCGGCGCCCTCCACGGCGTCAGTCAGCGCGCGCCGCCCCCCGGCGATCAGCGCCACCACCATCCCACGCGGCACTCCGAACGTCGGCGGACACTCCGCTGCGTCCAGTGCCGCCAGCCGCCCGCTCGTTCCCGCGCCCACGTAAATCAGCCGCCCGCCGCGGCTGAGCGCCGCGGCGATCGCCTCCACCGCCCGGGCGATCTGCGGCGTGGCCCGCGCCACAGCGCGCGCCACGCCGGCATCCTCCCGGTTCAGCAGGCGCACCACCTCGCGCGCCGGCCGCAGATCGATCCCCCGCGTCCGCGCATTGCGTTGCTCGGTTGTGAGTGTTCGTCTCTTCAACGGTCTCGCCGCCGCAGTTTTCAGAAAGGGCAGCCCGAAGGCCTTTGAGTGCGGCAGACGTTTCGCAGCCTGCCGCCTTTTTGAGGCTACAGCGTGCCACTTCATCGCCAGCAGTATTTTTGGAGTCCCCGTGCCAAAAAGGCGACAGTCCAAATGCAGGACTGCCGCACCCAAAAGGCTTCCCACTGCCGCCCCGTATCCGCCGCGCTACTTCTTCAGTACCAGCGCCGAATAGATTGCATCATGAATCTCCGCGCGCAGCGCCCCAAGGTGCGCGTCCCCCGGCGGCGCTTCGCCCGCTGGCTTCGCGCCCGCATCGGGCAAGAACGCCACGCTCAGCTCATGGGCCGGATCCACCCACAGTGAAGCGCCTTCGCTAGCCGTAAACCCAAAAGCCTTCGGCGAGAACGAATGGCCCGGCGCCGGTGAGATTTCCCATCCCGCCGTGTAGCTCACATCGCCCTGCCTCTTCGGCGCAAGAAACTGTTCCACCGTTTTGCGGGTGAGTAGACGCCTGTGCGCGTAAATGCCGCCGTTCATCCACAGTTGCCCCAGAATCAACGCGTCGCGGGCCCGCGCTTCCATGCTGTCCGCATCAGCCCTGGAGGCGGAATCGCCCCCGGCCCGCTGGCGCAGAGGCGCGAGGATCATATCGTCCGGGGCCTCCGGGTAAGGCTGCCCGGTAAGCGTGCTCACAATCAGGCTGGCGATTCCGGCATCGGCATACGGAAATGTATCCCTCACCTGGCTTGCTGCCGCGAAGCGCAGCACTTCAGAAGTCGCCGGGCCCGTCCGCGGAAGTACCGCCTCCAGCCCGGACGTGTGCTCCAGCACTTGCCGGATGGTGACGCCCCTCCATCCATCGTGTGGCGGCTGGACGGAAGTCCCTTGCAGAACCGCGGCCACGGGGGTGTCCAGCGATAATTCTTTGACTTCCGCCAGGCGCGCGATCGCCGTCGTCAGCAGCGGCACGTTGGGGAGCGTCCACGGGAACGCCGCGGAATCGTCGCCCTCGGACTCCGCGCCCCCGCCCCTCTGCCCAAACCGGTGCACGATTTGCCGCCCCTGGTAGGAAATCGCCAGCACGCCTCCGCGCAGCGTCTTTTCCCCCACGCTCTCGTCCAGCAATTCGAAAACGCCCTGTAGCCGCGCCTCGATCTCGCCACCGGCCGGCTGCAGCGTCAGGGGAATCGCCGCAGTCGTCATTCCATCGCCCACGTGCAGCGCATGCGGCGCCGCACCCGGCAGGCTCACCGGCAATTTGCCCGACGCGGCCACCTGTCCCAGCACCACACGCGCCGCAGACCGCTGGGCAACATCCTGCACGCTGAACGCGGCCACCCACGTCTGCGCCTCCGGAAAACCCTCCTGCAGATACGGGCTGCCCAGCCCCACCATGATCACTGGTTTTCCCGCGTGCAGCAGCGCGTGAACCATGGCCGACTCGTCCGCCGGCAGCCCCACGCTCCCCTTGCGGTCCGCCACGCGCACGGTAAGGGCGCAGATGGCCAGGTCGTAGCTGTCCGGCGAGGGGAGATGCGTCTCCTCCACGCGAAAATATTTCGTGTCCACGTGCAGCGAATCCACGGAATCGAGCTGCGAGCGCAGCTCCCGCTCGAAGGGTTCGGCAGGTATCGTATCCGGGTCCGCGGAGACGGCCAGCAGGAGCACGCGCTTCGTCGTCCGCGGATCGAGCGGCACCAGCCCGCCATCGTTCCGCAAGAGCGTCACCCCGCGGTCCGCGATGTCCTGCGCCGTGGCCAGGAATTCCGGGCGGCGGAAGACGGCG
>DATFZR010000220.1:0-3698 GCA_035314265.1 Candidatus Acidiferrales bacterium | reverse complement strand
TACCGCGTGTGGCCGCGCGACTACGAGTTCCGCATGATCGCCGCCCACGACTCGGATTTCGACCCGGATTCCTGGTGGCGCACGCGCCAGGGCATGTCTTTCGTATTCCACGAGACGGTGGGCATCGTCGTGGCCGCCTGGGAGCTGCGCCATGCGGAGTAGGCGTGCCAGCGGCCAAAGCCGCAAAGAGCACCGGAACCAGCACCGGCGCCCCATGCGGCACCGCGGGAGATGTTTCCTTATCGTGTCACTCTCGCGGCACGGCGTTGCCATCCCCCCAACCGTGTTTTATAGTTTCGACGCCCTTCCACCCGGCCCGGTCCCGGACCGGAGTTGCCAGCTCGGCTCCGACGATTTCTTTTGCGGAGGAGGTTCCCATGTGGTTCAAACAGAACGAGCAAAAATCTCCACAGCAGCCAGAGGCCGCCGTGCCGCAGCAGCAGCCCGCGCCACCGGCGCCGCCCGTTGCGCCGGTCGCGCCCACGGAGGCATCGCAGCCCAGCGCGCGCGTGGCGCCGCCGCCAGCGCCGGCGCCAGCGCCGGCCTCCAACGCTTCGCGGATTACTCCCGGCCTTAGCGTGAAGGGAGAGATCTCCGGCCGCGAGGATTTGTGGATCGGCGGGCACGTGGACGGCACGCTGCGCTTTGACGGCGCACGCATTGTCGTCGGCACGTCCGGCAGGGTTCATGGCCAGATCGAGGCGCGCGAGATTGTCATCGAGGGCACCGTGGATGGCGACCTTCGCGCCACGGAACGCCTGGAAATCACACGCACGGGAAACGCGCGCGGCGACGCCGGCGCGCCTCGGATTGCCCTCGAAGAAGGCGCCATCTTCAACGGCACGGCAGAAGTAGTGCGCGCGGGAGAGTCCCGCGGAGGTTCGCAGCAGACCGGCGCGGCCGCGGCGCGCGGCGCTCAGGCTCCGCGCACAGCGCGCCCGCAGAACACGCAGGCGGCCGGAGCGGCGGCGGCAGCCGGTTCGCCCGCAACTCCTGCGACAACCGCGTCCAGCGTTCCGCAGAGTGCACCGGAAAGCGGCAACGGCGGAGCGTCTGGCTCGTCATCCGCCGGCACTGCTAGCGCCGGCACTGCTAGCGCGACACCCGGCGTGACTTCTGGCACGACTTCTGGCGCGACCCCTGCTGCCACTGTTTTGCTTCGGGGCATCGCCGTCGATCCGTCCGAGAAGTCCGAATAACCGCATGATTTGGGGACCCGTCCGATGAACTGGTCTTCCCGTCAACCTCCGGGCCGGCAGCCGCCCGGCGCGCCAGCAGCAAAGGCAGGCAGTGCCGCGTCGCCTGCCCGCTCGTCCTCCGAGAGCCGCGACGGGAAAGCGGCGCCGCCGGATGCGAGCGCGTCCACAACGTCGGTGCGCCGCGTGTCCAACGGCCTGAAGGAGCTTCTCGGCTCGCTCGACGGAATCGAACGGGGAGAGCTGCTGGACCTGGGCTCCGTTTCGCAGGCCACCGTGGATTTCTTCACCTCCCGCGGTTTCCGGCTGCACAGCCACGATCTGCTGCGCGGCTGGCGCGAATTCCTGGGCGAAGAACTCGAACGGCCCGCGCGAAACCCGCGCGCGGCAGGCTCGAGCGCCGCCCCCGCCGGTAGCGACGACGAAGACCCCACGCTGCGGCCGGCGCGCTTTTTCGCGCGCCACATGTGGTTCGAATCAAAGATGTTTCACGGCGTTCTGCTGTGGGATTCGCTCGATTACCTGGACGCGGCCACCGGCGCGGCGCTCGTCGCGCGGCTTGCCGAGGTGCTGCGTCCGGGAGGCGCAGCGCTGCTGCACCTGCACGACAAAACGCCCGAGCGCTTCTGGCGCTATCGCGTGGTGGACGCGCAGACTCTCGAGTGCGTGCCGGCCACGGCGCCTGTGGCGTTCCAGCGCGCCATCCAGAACCGCGAGATCATGAACCTCTTCCACGATTTCCGGACGTCGAAAACGTTTGTGGGCCGCGACCAGATCCGCGAGGTGCTGTATCTCCGCTAACCGTAACTCCGCTGGATGTCGTTCGCCGCGCGTTCGTTTCTCGCCTTCGCCTCTATCGGACGCGGATCGCTACCGTCGCCGTCTTGGTGTCGCCGGCGGCGTCTTCCGCCGTAAGCGTGTAGGTAGTGTCTTTGCGGGGAGACACATTTACGCAGCGGCCGAGCGAAGGCCACATGGGCTCCACAACGGGGTCCAGGCGAACGGCTTTGGCGTTCGATACTCCGTAGCACAACTGCGCGGAGTCGCCGCGGCGAATCTGAGGAGGAGAGGAGTAGAAGGAGAGGATCTCAAAGCGGCTTCCGCCCATCGCCTCGACGGTGCGGCGATCCTCTTCGGCTCTTTTCGCCGCCTTCTTCTGCTCGATCTCCCGATCAATGCCGCGATTCTCCCGCCACCGGAAGAATACGATCGCCGCCACACACAAACACGCAAAACCCACGACGAACCAGGAATAACGCAGGATGCCGGCCCAGCCTGCCTTGCCCTCGTTATCGCCCGCCTTGAACATCTTCATCTCCAGGAAAGAGAATACCGCACCGCGAGCGCCCAGGCAGCGCGCCCGGCGCGGCAGGAGCGGGCTGTGCAAGGCTGTGATTTTCGCCTGGGTTTCGCTTGCGTCCGGCACGGCACAGGAGTACGTAGAAGGTGGAGGGAGTATGACTCCCCCGGACTAAGATCGAAACAAAGTGTGGATCTGACACCGCGCACGCGGTGCCCTCGTGCGGCAGGCGCCGATTTCCATAAGCGACCCGCCCACGAATCCAGAAGAGCAAATCGGGGAGCCGCTAGGCTTCCCGATTTGCTTCTAAGTAGCGCAGGCTTCAGCGCGTGCAGGCCGAGCCATGCTCGCGAATGCATCAGAAGCGCGAGAAAACGAACGCGCCGCAGGGTCTCCTCACTCCACTCCCAGCGCCTCCAGCACGGCAGCGTTCCAACCGTCCACGCCGCCCACCGGGGCTCGGCGCGCCGCGGGCAACCGTTCCCCGAGTTCCTCGTCGTAACCGCCATCCGCCGCGGGCAGCACAATGGCGCGCCCTGCGCCGGCGAGCATGCCGAGTTGGAAGCGGCTCGAACCAATCGCCAGCGAACGCACGCGGCCATGCCGCGCGTTGCGATACAACTCCATCAGCCTGCGCATCGCTGTAGCCACATTCGCGCCGCCAGAGAAATGCCAGAAGCGCTCGCCGCGGGCCACCCGCCAGCCGCCCGCTTTCCCTTCTTCCGTCAGCCGTTTGCTGGCCGCCGCCTCTTCGCCCACGAAAAAGAACGGCTCATCGTATTCGCGCAGGCGCGCCGCCTCCGCCATGCGCGGCGAGAGGCCAGAGTTTTCCGCCACCTCGCGAGCGCTCATCTGATGAAAGCCCACCACCTCGACGCCGGCTTCTTCCGCCGTTGTTTCGAGCGCGGCGCAGGCCTCCGCGTAGGGCTTGGCGAAAGAGATTTGATGGTAGTGCCGGATGGTCTCCGCTCCTTCCGGGCGCTCGCGGAAATGGCCCTCGGGAACGAACAGGCCGCCGCCATTTTCCGTGATGAACGGCTGCTGGTTGTCCAGCTTGCGACGTACCAACTCGACCTGTGTGCGCGTCCCCCGGCTGGCAAATATGAGCGGCACGCGCCTGCGTTCCATCTCGTGGAAGGCTTCGACGGCGCCGCGCTCGGCGCGTTCTTCCGGCGGAAAGAAGTCCAGCGGTTCGGTGAATA
>DATFZR010000219.1:0-3747 GCA_035314265.1 Candidatus Acidiferrales bacterium | reverse complement strand
CCGGGCCCCGTATCGGTGAATTCGATCACGGCGCGATTGCGCTCGCGCAGCGTGCGGATGAACAGCTTTCCACCGCCCACTTCTTCGAGCGCGTCCACGGCATTGTTGATGATGTGAAAAAACACCTGCAGGAGCTGGTTCGGATCGCCGCGCACGCCCGGAATCAAGCTTTCCGGCGATAGCTCCACCTTCACCCGCTTATCGCGCAGATCGAGCGCGCGCAATTGCGAGGCGCTGGCCAGAATCTGGTTCAGGTCCAGCAGCACTTTTTCGGCCGGCACCTGGCGCGCGAAGCTGAGCAGGCTGGTGATCAGCGATTTGGTGCGCAGCGCCTGGCCGCGGATCTTCTCCACCAGCGAGCGATAGCGCGGTGCCAGGGCGCGGTCCGCTTCCAGCACGTCTGTAAATCCAAGGATCGCCGTCAGCGGGTTGTTGATTTCGTGCGCCGCTCCGGCGGCGAGCTGGCCCAGCGACGAGAGCTTCTCCGTTTGCACCAGTTGGTTCTGCAGGCGCCGCAGGTTCTCCAGCGACTCCTCGGAGCTGCCCAGCAACTCCTGGCGCTCGCAGTTCACCAGGTGCTGCCGCCAGAAAACCAGCGCGTCAAAGGGGATCATGGCCGCCAGGGTCAGCAGCAGGCGGTACTTGCGGATCGCGAGCGGAGCGTCGCTGAACACCTGGTTCCAAATCGCGAAGAGCGGCAGAGAAACGAGCGCGATCATGGAGAGCCGCGACGGCCATACGCTCGTGCGCGCGGCCGGGCTTCCCTGGGCGTCTGGAGCGCCGGAAACGCGGTAAGCCACCAGGCCGGCTGTGCCAAACATGGCGAAAGAAGCCACCAGTGGCACGTCGAAAAGACTGCCCGTGTGGTACTGGTTGCCGTCGATTGCCGTGTTAATGAGCGTCGAGCCCAGCAGGTACAGCGCGCAGGCAAAGAACAGCGCGCCGTAGATGCGCCGCCAGGAACCGCGCGCCTTCCAGGCCAGAACGCCGAGCCCGATCAGCAGCATGGAGTTCTGCACCAGGTAGAGGTAGTCGAAGGCCGTGCTGTAGTAGTCCGCCTTGTTCACCACGAACTGCCACGGGATTACGAAAAAGAGATAGAGAAACGCCCACCAGACCAGAAGAAGAGAGAAGTCCACCATGCCGTAGCGCGTTCTCTTTTCCGTGTGGCGCAGGTGGGGCTGCAGGGTAAGCGCCGCGATCATTGGCACCGTGTGCACGAAGAAAATCGGGTCGCCGGGAAACGCGTTCGGCGACGGCTGGTGCAGAAAGACCTCGTAATGCGTCCACAGAACCTGACCGCCCATCCACAGCGTGCAGCTCAGCGCGAAGAGCATCCAGAACCAGTTCTGGCGCCAGCGGGAAGAAGCGGCGTTCAGCAGCAATCCGGTATTGGCCAGCAGGGGAACAAAGCACTGGATGATGTCGCCGAAAGCGGTCAGCCGCTCGCCCGGCTTCATAATCAGCGCGCCGGCCACGTATCCGCCCAGCAGCAGCACCCAGCCGCCGGCGATCCACCACGTGGCGGAGGAGGGCAGCAGAAAACTCATGCGCTGGGAGGACCTCTTTACACTCGTCCCCTCGGCAGCCGTAGCTGTGATTACAGAAGACATCTTTCTTCCAGACAACTCTAGCGGCTGGACCCTCCAAGCACACTGGTACTAAGGGTACTGTCCTTATCAAAGGGCCCCGACGGCGGCGTGAGGACGAAAATAGGACCAAACAGGCCGAAAAACCTGGAAAACAGCCTACTTGCGCCCGATTGCGAGGAAGCTTATTTCGATGGCGGAGAGGGAGGGATTCGAACCCCCGAGACCCTCACGGGCCTAACGGTTTTCAAGACCGCCGGTTTCAACCGCTCACCCACCTCTCCGCCTTCAATTCTAGCGCGACCCGCGTCTTGCGGGCATAATCATTGCCCCGATGACCGCCCAAAAACGCCGTGCGTGCCTTGGAATCCGCCGCACGCGTGGTTGGCCCGTAAGGCTCGCCGCGCTGCTGTTTGCCTTGCCCGTGTTTGCCCACGATTTCTACGTGATGCCTTCGGGTTTTTCCGCTGGCGAGGGCTCCGGCCTGGCCGTGGGCCTGCGCAACGGCGACACATTCCCGGAAAGCGAAGTCAGCCCAGTTCTCGATCGCGTCCGCGACGTCAAGCTGCTCTCCGCGGCGGGAACATTCGACGTAAAGAACCTGCGAAAGACGGAGAAAGAAATCCTCGGAGACGTGCAAATCCCCGGCCCGGGCGGCGCCATCGTGATTGCGCGTACCGTTCCGCATTTCATCTCGCTTGCGCCCAAGCCCTTCAATACCTACCTGAGCCACGAAGGGCTGGACGACGTGATCGCCTGGCGGCAGAAGCATCAGGAATCCCGGACTCCCAGCCGGGAGCGCTACAGCAAATATGCGAAGGCACTCATCACGACCGGCGGCGATACCTCGTTCCTCGCGCACGAAGTGGGAACTGCCGCAGGAATGACGATTGAGATCGTTCCCGAAGCCAGCCCTAACGATCTGAAAGACGGGCAGCCTTTGCCCATTCGAGTGCTCTACCGCGGAATACCTGCCGCTGGACGGCAAATCGAAGTTTCCTGGGCCGGTGCGGGTGTGTCGCGCCAGATTTCCATAGCGGGGCGCACGGACGCCAACGGACGCCTGGACATCGCCCTGGGAAAACCCGGCAAATGGCGCGTCCATACGGTGCTGATGGAACGCTGCGCGGACCAGAAAGCGGCGGAGTGGGAGAGTTACTGGGCCAGCCTGACCTTCGAGACGCGCTGACAGGCGGCATGGCCCCTGTTCCTCACCTTCGCAGGCATCTATCAACTTATGCATACTCTTCGCGATTAGTTCACGGAATGCGGCCCCGTAATGTAGTAGTATCTGCGGCACCCCAGTAGAGTTGAAAAAAGGGCACAACGGTCGGAGGACCGTCATAACTTGGGCATGGGCGGAGAATTCTTCTGGCGAGACGTGAGGTTCGGCCTGCGCGCACTGGTGCGGAACCGCGGCTTCACGGCTGTGGCCCTGATCACACTGGGCCTGGGCATCGGCGCGAACGCGGCCATCTTCAGCGTGGTCAACGCCGTTCTCCTGCGGCCACTTCCCTTCCCCAATCCCGACCGCATCGTAATCCTGTGGAAAACGGAAGCCCGGCGCAATGTCACCAAGGGCGCCGCTTCCCCCGCCGAGTATCTGGACTGGCGCGAGCGCAACCATTCCTTTGATTACCTGGCCGCCTGGCAGGCCGGCTACTACAACCTGGCCGGAGCGACGGAGCCCCAGCAGGTGTGGGGGGCGCGCGCCACATCCGACTTCTTCGATGTCTTCCAGGTAAAGCCCGTCGTGGGCCGCGGCTTTCAACTGGAAGAAGAACAGCCCGGGCACGATCAAGTGGCCATCCTCAGTTACCGGCTGTGGCGCGACCGATTCGGCGGCGGCGACGTGCTCGGCCACACTCTCACGCTCGACGATAAGCCGCTCACCATCGTTGGGGTGCTCCCTCCCGATTTCAACCCTTCGGGAAAAGAAGGCTTTCAGTACGACGTGTGGATGCCGTTTGCATTCGACCGCGGGAATCTGGACCGCGACCAGCACCTGCTGGTCGTGTTTGGCCGCCTGAAGCCGGCCGCGACCCTGGCGCAGGCCGACGCAGACGTGAAAACCATCGTGGCGCAGCTCAAACGGGAGTATCCGGGCATCGATCCGGAATCGGACGTGCGCGTTTCGCGGTTGCATGAAGAAAGCATA